>CAMHER010000001.1 GCA_946184215.1 uncultured Clostridia bacterium
CTCATCGGCCTGAGCACCGCGGAGGAGCTCAAGCGCAGCATCGGCTGCGTGATCCAGCGCCCGGACATCAGCTTTGAGGAGATCAAAGGCCGGGACCTCTCCAACGGTCTGCCGAAGACCGTTTCCGTTACCTCCACCGATCTGATCGACGCCTTCGTCGAGCCGATGAACCGTATCCTCGAAGCGGTGCATAACGTGCTGGAGCGCACGCCGCCTCAGCTTGTCGGCGACCTTGATCGGAACGGCATTGTCCTCTCGGGCGGCGGAAGCCTGATTTACGGTATCGACAGACTCATCGAACGCAGCACGGGTATCCGCACGATCGTTGTGGACGATCCCGTTTCCTGCGCGGCATACGGCGCAGGAAAAATGCTCAAGCATCTGGAGGATATGCAGGACGGCATGATGAATTTCTACCGCAAACGGCAGCTGAAAGGCTGAGAAAAAAGGAGCAAACGTCCATGAGCTTTTCCGACCTTTTCAAAAAAAACGTTTCCCATCCTTCCTGCGCAGCCGTGATCGTGGCAGCAGGCAGCTCCGTACGGATGGGAAGCGACAAACTCCTTGCTGAGCTGGGCGGCGTCCCGGTGCTTGCGAGGACGCTTCAGGCATTTGAACGCTCTGAATACGTCGGCGAGATCGTCGTTGTCACGCGGATGGATAAGGTCCCGACGATAGCCGATCTCTGTGCGGAATACAAGATTTCAAAGGTTTCCAAGGTCGTTGCCGGCGGAAAGACAAGAATGGAATCGTCTTTGATCGGTGTTTCCGCTGTGAAGGGAAGCGCCAAGCTGATCGCGATCCACGATGCGGCCCGCCCGCTTGTCAGCGAAGCTGTCATTAAACGCACAGTGTGTGCGGCCGCAGAATATATGGCCGCCGTCCCTGTCATTGCCAGTACGGATACATTAAAGGTCGTCGATGATGCCGACAGAATTGTCGGAACAATTGATCGCTCAACAACGTACCGTGTTCAGACACCGCAGGTTTTTGACGCTGTTCTCATCAAGGGCGCGCTGACAAAAGCATCTGAAAAGGGCCTTGTCCTTACAGATGACAGCGCAGCGGTCGATATGACAGGGTTCAAAACATACGCTGTTGCCGGAGAAGAGGATAACATCAAAATTACAACTCCGCGCGATCTTGTTATTGCGGAAGCTCTCCTGAAGAGCAGGAGCGACTTATGAGAATCGGACACGGATATGATGTTCACCGCCTTGTTGAGGGGCGAAAACTGATCCTCGGCGGGGTCGAAATCCCCTGGGAGAAAGGTCTTCTGGGTCATTCCGATGCGGATGTGCTTCTCCACGCGCTGATGGATGCCATGCTGGGCGCAGCTGCGCTGGGGGATATCGGTCAACATTTCCCGGACAAGGACGAACGCTATTGCGGAGCAGACAGCATGCTGCTTCTCCGCGAGGTAAAAAAAATGCTGGACGAAGCGGGGTATCGCCTTGTTAATGCGGACTGTACGGTGTTGGCACAGCGCCCCAAACTGATGCCGTATATCCCGCAGATGCGAACTAACATTGCCTCTGCTCTGGACACAGAGCCGGACCGGATCAGCGTCAAGGCTACAACGGAAGAGGGCCTTGGCTTTACTGGTGACGGCTCCGGTATTGCGGCACACGCTCTCGTCCTGATCGAGAAGAAATAATCACCCATTTGCCCAGGTGCATAGAATGTGATGTACCTTGCGGTATAATGAAATTGCAAGCAGAGCATGGTACAGCCATGCTCTGCTTTATTACGGGGTGATCGGGTGAAACAGTATTTGATTATGTGTCGATCGGTTACGAGTGCACAACGCTGTTCCAAAGTTCTTGAGCGCGCAATGATTCGTTCGACTGTTATAAAAGCTCCGCGGGAACTGAGCGCGAACGGTTGCGCCTATGCGCTGAGATTGCCCTCCAAGCTGGAGGAAGCGGTATCGCTTCTCAGACGAACCGGGCTGCAGATCGGAAGACTCTTTGTGTTGGAGTCTGACGGTGGCTATGAGGAGGTTTTCATTTGATTTACCTTGACAGTGCCGCGACCTCTTTTCAAAAACCGCAAGCAGTTCTCAAAGCTGCCGAAAAAGCACTAAAAACAGCTTCCAGCCCGGGACGCGGAGCATACCCGGCTGCCATGCGGGCTTCCGCTTTCATGCTTGAGGCACGGGAAACGGCAGCTTCGCTCTTTCGTTTTCCAGATCCGGAGCGTGTGGTCCTGACTATGAACGCGACCCACGCACTGAATATGGCGATTCAGGCATTGGCAGAAGAAGGGTGTAGGGCCGTCGTCTCAGGCTTCGAGCATAATGCGGTCATACGACCGCTTCATGCATGCAAAGCGCAAATACGCGTGGCAGGCAAAAGACTGTTTGACGATGATGGGCTCCTCGACGATTTCGCCAAAGCACTTCCCGGCGCGAAGCTCGCTGTCTGCACGCATGTATCCAACGCTTTCGGATATGTTCTTCCAATACGGGAGATTTCCGCCCTGTGCGAGAGAAACGGAGTGCCGCTGATTCTGGATGCATCGCAAAGTGCCGGGGTTCTCGATTTGGATTGCTCAGATCTGAATGCCGCATTTGTGGCGATGCCGGGGCATAAGTCTCTGCTTGGAATTCCGGGAAGCGGCCTCCTGCTCTGTTCCGCTGAGACCAAACCGCTGCTCTTCGGCGGCTCTGGTACTGACAGCATTGCCCGGGAAATGCCCCCCTATTTACCTGACCGCCTTGAGGCTGGAACGCAAAATGCGCCTGCTGCAGCTGCGCTTGCAGCGGGAATTCGATTTATTACGGCATACGGACGGGAAAAAATCGAAATCCATGAAAAACAGCTATGCCGTCATATGACCGAGCTTTTGGCAAAAAGAAGAGAGATCGAGGTTTTTGCCTCTTCTGAACAGAATCAAAGCGGAGTGCTGTCTTTTCGCGTGCATGGGCACAGCTGTGAAGAGATAGCGGAGAGACTCGGCGGGCAGGGAATCTGTGTCCGCAGCGGGCTGCACTGCGCTCCGCTTGCACATGAGAGCGCCGGTACACTAGAAAGCGGGACGGTGCGCATGAGCTTTTCTCCCTTCAACACACATGCGGAAATCGAGAAAAGTGCCGCAGAGTTAATAAAAATTATATAAATAAACAACGCTTTCCATTTGCCTTTTCGCGCGGCATGATATATAATAAAGTGATATAAAAGGCAAAGTGTAAACATGACAGATGAGGATGCTTTTATGGAAGCAATAAGAACCGCGCTTGAACGATCCCTTAATCTGCTGACAACCATGGGGCTTGCCGACATTGTCGACATTCTTCTCGTTGCTTACCTGATCTATAAGGCGATATGGTTTGTGCGCAGAACAAATTCCTATAATTTGGCAAAGGGTATTTTGGTCTTCATGATCGTAATGCTGCTTGCAAATCTTTTCGGGCTGAAGATGATCAGCTTTGCGCTGCAAAAAGCAGCGGAACTTGGCTTGATTGCTCTTGTCATTCTGTTCCAGCCGGAACTTCGCAGGCTGCTTGAACGAATGGGAAGCAGCTTTATGACATCCCGCGGCGAGATTGGAACAGAGATCGATTCAGCCATTGCACACACAGTCCTGGCCTGCACAGAAATGTCTGCATCAAGAACAGGAGCTCTGATCATTTTTGAGCGCAATGTCAAGCTTAACGAGATTATGAGCACCGGGACGATCATCAATGCCGATACCAATGCGGAATTGATCAAAAACATCTTCTTCAACAAAGCCCCGCTTCATGACGGAGCGCTGGTGATCCGCGACGGACGCCTCGCAGCTGCCGGCTGTGTACTTCCGCTGACCAAAAGCACAAACCTGAGCAAAGAGCTTGGAATGCGGCATCGCGCAGGCATCGGCCTGAGCGAGCAGTCCGACGCTGTTGTCGTGATCGTTTCGGAAGAGACCGGCGCTATTTCCGTTGCAATCGACGGCATGCTCAAGCGCCATCTGACAGCAACGACTTTTGAAAGACTGCTTCGCTCAGAATTGATCGTGGAAGAAGCGGATAAAAAACCGCACGGTTTTTTACAGACGTTGAAAAAGCTCTTTAAGGTAAAAGCCGATGAAAAAGACGAGCATTATGAGAAAACTGTATAACAGCAGGGCGTTCTGGCTGATCATTGCGCTGCTTGCTTCGCTGTCACTCTGGATCTATGTTATCAGCCAGGAAACAGAGGAGTACAAGCAGACATTCCGCGGCGTAAAGGTCGAGCTTGTCGGAGAGGATATCCTCTTAAACTCCCGCAACATGGTCGTGACCGACTTGAGCACGAGTACGGTTACAGTCGAGATCTCCGGCCCGAGAAGGATCGTCGGATCCTGGAGCTCGGATGATCTGGTTGCGCAAATCGATGTCAGCAAGCTGACGCAATCAGCCTTTACCTCTCTGCAATACACGGTCAAGTTCCCTGACGGAACGGATACGAGCGGCGTGAAAACCGGCTTGAAAACACCCGAGACCGTCAATTTTATGGTGTCTGCGCAGACAAGCAAAGTCGTTCCTGTCGTCGGCAGCTTTGAAGGCCAGGTCGCAGACGGATTTACGGCAGAGACGCCTGAGTTTGATCCTGCGACCATCACGGTCTCCGGCCCGGAGACATATCTGAAGCGTATTTCCCGCGCCTGGGTCTCTTTCGGATCGCAGGAGATCGACAGTACCTATTCTGTTGACACGGGTTATGTTCTGCTGGACGAAAATGGGGAAGAATGTTCCACGACCGGGATCAGCTTTTCGACCGATACCATTAAGGCGACGCTGCGTGTTCTTGCCGTCAAGGAGGTGCCGCTTTCGATTGATCTGATCGATGCAGCCGGTGCCAGCAGTGCCAACACGAAGGTCACGATCGAACCGGACTCCATTACACTTGCCGGAGACACGGCTATTCTTTCGGGAATGAACCGCATATCGCTGGCAACGATCGACTTGAGCGATTTTGAATCGACTTATTCCGACACTTATCTTGTCAAGTATGATGATGGACTGAAAAACATTTCCGGTACAACCGAAGCAAAGGTAACGGTGGAGATTATCGGCCTTGAGAGCAGACAGTATGCCGTTAAGCAGGAAAACATGTCCTGCATCAATGTGACAGACGGCTATAATGCGGAGGTCCTCTCTGAGGCGCTTGTTGTAAGACTTCGCGGCTCGCGGGAACAGCTGGAGGCAGTCAGAGGCGAGAATATCCGCGTTGTTGCGGATCTGAAGGATTACAATACCTCAGTCGGTCAATTTATGGTCCCCGCAAAAATAAGCGTTGACGGATTTACGGACGTCGGTCCGATCGGCGATTATACGATTTCAATTGAAATCAGGAAGGCGGATGCATGACACAGGAAGGGATCGTAACCAAACTTCTTGCTAATGGTATGGCTGAAGTTGCTGTTACAAGAATGTCAGCCTGCGGAGGAAACTGCGGAAGCTGTGAAAGTTGCATGCTTCAAAACGAGGTTAAGGCAGTGGCAAATAACCTGGCAGATGCCAAGCCCGGTGAGAAAGTCTTGATCGAAAGCCGATCAGCTGCTGTGTTTGGGGCAGTGTTCCTTGTGTATGTCATGCCGCTGATCTGCTTTCTGATCGGCTATGGCGGCGCATATTTGGCCGGCCTGCAAGAGGGTCTTTGTATTCTGTGCAGTTTTATTGGACTGGCTGCCGGCGCGCTCCTGCTTGTGCTTTCACAAAAAGGGAAGCGAAAAACACGGATCAGCTATGATATAACGCGTATCTTGCAATGATTTACCATTTTGGAGGACTGTATGATTAAGAGTATGACAGGCTACGGCAGCGCGAAAGGTGCGGCGGAAGATCTGGAGATCACAGTCGAAGTCAAAAGTGTCAACAACCGATACCTTGACACATCCGTGCGTATGCCCCGAAGCTTTCTGTTTGCGGAGGACGCCGTAAAATCAGCGGTGCAAAGGCACATCAGCCGCGGAAAAGTGGATGTGTTTGTTTCGGTTGACGCTTCTGCAGCAGACAATATGACGGTCAAAATCAACGAACCGCTCTTGCGGGGATATCTCGAAGCAATCCGGCATATTTCGGATAGCTATGATCTTGAGAACGATTTGACGGCTGTTTCCGTATCCCGTTTTCCGGACATTCTGACCGTAGAAAAGAAGGATCTGGATGCCGATTCTATTTCCGCAGGCATTGCCGCTGTCGCAGAAAAAGCGCTGGATGATTTTGACGCGATGCGTCTGCGGGAGGGCGAGAAGCTTTGCTCGGACGTGCTGTCCCGACTTGAAACGATAGAAGCCCTTGTCAGCACGGTTGAAAGGGAAGCGCCTAAAACGGTTGAGGAGTATCGGAACCGCCTTCGTGAAAAAATGGCGGAGCTGCTTGGAGCTGCGGGAATAGATGAAAATCGCATTTTATCCGAGGCAGCTGTCTTTGCGGATCATATAGCGGTCGATGAGGAAACCGTTCGCCTCAGAAGCCATATCTCTCAACTCCGCACGATGCTTTCCGGCCGTTCACCCATCGGCCGAAAGATCGACTTTCTGATTCAGGAGTTCAATCGGGAAGCCAACACGATCGGGTCCAAATGTCAGAATTCAGATATTGCGCATGTCGTCGTGGATCTAAAGTCAGAGATTGAGAAGATTCGTGAACAGATCCAGAATATTGAATAAGGCGGAGGCGCTATGAAACTGATCAATATCGGTTTTGGAAACCTTGTTGCAGCAGAGCGTATCGTTTCCATTATCAGCCCGGAATCCGCGCCGATCAAACGCATGATTCAGGATACCCGGGAACGCGGCGGCCTGATCGACGCCTCTTTTGGCCGCAGCACACGCTCCGTGATTGTCACGGACAGCGGAAACTTGATTCTTTCCTCGTTGACGCCGGAGATTCTGGCGCAGCGGGCCCAGGAGATAAATAAAGAGGAAGCGGAAAATGGGAAATACTGAAAAGGGTAAGTTAATTGTTGTGTCCGGTCCTTCCGGCGCAGGAAAATCAACAGTTGTTTTTAAGGCAATCAACGGAAGAGAGGACATGTGTTTTTCCACTTCCGTTACTTCACGCAAGCCACGCCCGGGAGAAATTGACGGCAGAGAGTATTTCTTTATTGATCGTGAGCGCTTTGAGAAGATGGTGGAAAGTGACGAGCTTCTTGAGCATGCTGTCTATGTCGGAAATTATTACGGAACGCCCCGCAAATTTGTCGAGGACAAGCTCGACGCCGGGAACAGCGTATTCCTGGATATTGAGGTTCAGGGAGCACGTCAGGTGAAAGAAAAGAAACCGGACGCCGTAATGGTTTTTCTGATCCCGCCGACACTTGACGAGTTAAGAAAACGTCTGGAAAAGCGCGGAACGGAAAGTGAAGAAACGATTTGCAACCGGCTTTCCCGTGCCCGCGAAGAATACGCAGAAGCCGATTTTTACGATTATATCGTTGTCAATGACGACCCTGACATTGCAGCGGCAGAACTCAATGCGATCCTTTTGGCAGAAAAATGTCGTTTTTCCGCCCGTAAACACATGCTGGCGGAAGCCTGAAACTACTAATAAAATTGCCGCTGGAGCGGCAGAATGGAGAATATCATTATGATGCTTTATCCCCCCGTATCCGAACTTGTTGAAAAAATCGGCAGTCGTTATCAGCTCGTAAATCTTGTCGCGCGCCGCGCACGCGTAATCTCTTCCGAAGCCGAAGAAAAAGGAATTCCGCTTGAAAGGAAACCCGTTTCTTCTGCAATTGACGAGGTTTACACCGGAAAGCTTGCCATAAAAAAATAAGACGGAATAAAAAAGGGGGTTTGACATATGCCGCGTCGTGTCGCAAAAATTGCTGTTTCTGCCGCGACGTTCAGCATTGACAAACCCTATGATTACCTCGTCCCGGAGAATCTGGCCGAACAATTGCGGGTCGGAACACGGGTCGAGGTTCCTTTCGGCAAAGGAAACCGCAGCACAGAAGGCGTTGTGCTCGCCGTTCAAGAAGAAAGCGCGCTATCCTCTCTCAAGAGCATTCATCGTGTCCTTGATCGGGAGAATGTGATCGGGGAAGCACAGGTGAGGCTGGCCCTTTTTATGCGAGAACGCTTCTTCTGTACGGTGTATGAAGCCATACGGGCGATGCTCCCCGCAGGACTATGGTTTGACCAGCAGGGAAAGCGAAAAGCAAACGATAAAACGGTAGAGTTCGCCACACTTCAGATCGGCAATGATGAGGCAGAGGCTTTGGTTGAGACAAAACGGCTCAAAGCCCCCCAGCAGTCTGCGCTGCTTGAGCTGCTCTGCTGCTTCGGCTCCCTTCCGACACGGGATATGCTTTCGCATACCGGGGCAAGCCGCTCGTCCCTCAATGCGTTGGTCCGCACCGGGATCGTTTCCCTCTCTGAGCGCGAGGTTTATCGCCGTCCGGATATCCAAAGTGTCGAAAAAGCACAGCTTCCCGAATTAAACGATGATCAGGCCCGAGCTTATGACGGATTGAGAGAACTGGTGAGAAGCGCTGACGCCAAGGCTGCGCTGTTGTTCGGGGTGACGGGAAGCGGTAAAACAAGCGTCTATATTCGCCTGATTCACGATGTGCTTGCATCCGGCAGGAGCGCGATCCTTCTGGTACCGGAGATCGCACTTACGCCGCAGATGCTTGCAACATTTTCGGCACACTTCGGTGAACAGGTCGCCGTGCTTCACAGTTCGCTCTCCATCGGAGAACGCTATGATGAATGGAAGCGTATCAAGCGAGGGGAAGCCAGGCTTGTAATTGGAACACGAAGTGCCGTTTTTGCCCCGGTTTCAAATCTTGGTATTCTCATCATTGATGAGGAACAGGAGGAAACCTACAAATCCGAAAATACGCCGCGCTATGATGCGCGCGAAGTTGGCAAGTATCTCTGTGCCCGGTCGGGAGCACTTCTGCTGTTCGGATCAGCCACCCCGCAGATCGCCAGTATGTATGAAGCAAAACGCGGCCGATATGTTTATTTTGAGCTGAAAGAACGCTTTAATAAGCAAGAGCTTCCCACTGTCAGAATTGTTGACATGAAGAGAGAACTTCGGCGCGGAAATGCCGGCGACATCAGCTCGTTTCTTCGCCAGGAGCTTCAGTGCAACATTGACAGGGGAGAGCAAAGCATTCTTTTCCTCAACAGACGAGGGACAAACAAACTTGTCAGCTGCGGAGAGTGCGGTTTTACCTACCGATGTCCCAAGTGCAGCGTTTCATTGACTTACCATAGCGCACGCAAGCGCCTGATGTGCCATTACTGTGGCTTTTCCTGCCGAGTTGACAGCGTCTGTCCTTCCTGCGGCGGGGAGCTGAAATATCTCGGCAGCGGTACACAGCATGTGGAAGAGGAGCTGCGAGAGCTTTTTCCAGGAACGGAGATCCTCAGAATGGATACGGATACAGTTGCGCCGGTAGGTTCTCACGAGAAGTTGTTTGATGCGTTCCGAGAAGACAATATCCCCATTATGATCGGCACACAGATGGTCACCAAGGGGCTGAATTTTGAAAATGTCACACTTGTGGGAGTCCTCTGCGCCGATCAAAGCTTATATTCAGGCGATTACCGAGCCGGGGAGAGAACCTTCTCCCTGATTACTCAGGTAGTTGGACGAAGCGGTCGCGGAAAGAAACAAGGTCGGGCCGTTATTCAGACCTTTACGCCGGCAAATCAGACGATCCTCCAGGCCGCAAAGCAGGATTATGAGGACTTTTATTCCTCTGAGATCGAACTGCGCCGTCTTCAGAATGCACCGCCTGTCGTAGATCGATATACCATCACAGCTTCAGGCCAAACGGAAGAACAGGTGGAGTGGGCGGCCCGCTACCTGTTTGACCTCCTTAGTCTCTCGGCGAGAGAGATCGGTAATACAACGGTGTTGGGACCTGCTCCGCTTTCCGTTTATCGGGTGAACAATCGTTATCGCTATCGGGTCAGTATGCTTGGCAGCCAGAGTGATGCAATCCGGCGCTCTATTTCAGCCGCGCTGATCGAATGCAGCGGAGATAAGCGGTTTCGGGGCGTAAATATGTTTGCCGATCACGACCCGGGAGATTGACAGAAAAAATGCATCGCAGCGATCGAAGGATCCTGTGCTGATGAGGAGAAAAAATGGCAACAAGAAATATTCTGACAAAAGAAGAGCCGACGCTCTATAAAAAAAGCCGCCCTGTCAAGTCCTTTGATGCGAGACTGCATCAACTTCTTGATGACATGGCTGAAACTCTTTTGAAATCCGGCGGTGTCGGGCTTGCCGCACCGCAGGTCGGGGTACTGCGCCGGGCTGTCCTTGTCATCGAGACAAATGTTCCGGAAGGTGAGGATGAAAAGATCATTGAGCTGATCAACCCCGAGATCATTGAACGTTCGGGCGAGCAACGCGGAGCGGAAGGCTGCTTGAGCTTTCCGGACGAGTACGGAATCGTCACACGTCCGATGGAGGTTACCGTCCGGGCTCAGGATAGAAACGGAAAGGAATTTACGGTTTCGGGCACCGGCCTGACTGCCAGATGCTTTTGCCACGAGATCGACCATCTCGACGGCATCGTTTTTACATCGGTGTGCGAACGGATGCTGACCGAGGAAGAACTGGAAAATGGACAGGCAGAGGAATGAGCTTATGCGCGTAGTTTTTATGGGTACGCCGGATTTCGCCGCAGCTTCCCTGAAGAAAATATTGGATGACGGCTTTGATGTCGTCGGCGTTTTCACGCAGCCTGATAAGCCAAAGGGAAGGGGAATGGAGCTTACGGCTTCTCCTGTCAAGGAACTTGCCCTTTCGCGTCAGATTCCTGTTTTTCAACCGGAGAAAATGCGTGACGGAACAGCGTTGGAGATCATTCGGGATTTGAGACCCGATATTCTTGCCGTAGTTGCATACGGCAAGATTCTCCCGCCGGATATCCTCGCCGTTCCGAGGTACGGTGCCGTAAACGTCCACGGCTCGCTTCTCCCCAAGTACCGTGGCGCTGCACCGATCCAGTGGGCTGTCTTGAACGGAGACCGCGTCACAGGTGTGACGACCATGTATCTGGCCAACGAAATGGATACAGGCGACATCATCTACACGTCCACGACCGAAATTGGAGAATTTGAGACCTCCGGTGAGCTGTATGACCGTCTGAAGGAAATGGGAGCGGTGCTTCTTTCCAAAACACTTTGCGATATTGAACGCGGTACAGCACCTCGCCGACAGCAGGAGCACGAGCAGGCGAGCTATGTAAAAATGCTTGATAAATCCCTGTCGCCTCTCGATTTCACGAAACCCGCCCGCACGGTTGTCAAGCAGATCTATGGTCTGCAGCCCTGGCCGGTCGCAACGATGAAGATGGGGAAGGACGTGTTTCGTGTTTTTGCCGCAGCTTACGGGCGTGAGAACTGTACAGAAGAGCCTGGGACGATCCTCTCTGCAGGGAAAGCCGGAATTGAGGTTGCCTGCGGTGACGGCAAAAGCATTTATCTTACCGAGCTTCAAGCTCCCGGGAAGAAAAGAATGAAAACGGAAGCCTTTCTTCTCGGCCATCCGATTACGGGAGGTCATATCGATTGATGAAGGCTCGGCAGGCTGCATTTTTGGTCCTTGAGCGGTGCAGAAAAGACGGCGCGTGGGCCTCGGCCGCTGTAGATACGATTATTCGGGATAATCTTACGGACAAGCGGGAGGCTGCGCTTGCCTCTGCGATCGCCTTTGGCACGTTGCAGAACCTTTCGTATTTTGACTATTTGATATCCTGCTTTTGTACCACCAAAATCGACAAGCTGGAGGGAAGGGTCCTTACCATCCTTCGGATCGGCGTGTGCCAACTGGCCTTGCTGGATCGGATACCGGAGCGCGCTGCGGTCAACGAGACGGTCGCACTCTGCGATCTTTTCGATCTTGGCCGCGCCAAATCGCTTGTAAATGCAGTCCTTCGCAGAATAGCGGCACAGCACGGGGAGTTTCCCGAGGTACCCGGCGAGGGAAGTGCGGAATATCTGGCTGTTCGGTATTCGCACCCGCTCTGGTTTGCCGAACAGATGATTTCCGAAAAAGGCTATGCTTTTGCCGAAGCTTTCTTTAAAGCCAATCGTGATGTGTGCGGACTGGATATCCAGGTCAACACGCTGCGTGTTACGGCAGAGGAATTCCGGCGTATGCTGGATCGTAAAGAAATCAGTTATCATATCCCCCCGTTTCCGAATGACTGCTTCTCGCTGGATGGAGGAGCGGTCGAACATCTGCCCGGCTATGAAGAAGGCCTCTTTTATGTACAGGATCGTGCCGCCAGAGAGGCAGTCAAAGTCGCAGGGATCCAACCGGGAGCCAGAATTCTGGATGCATGTGCCTGCCCCGGCGGGAAAAGTTTTGCCGCGGCTATTGATATGAAAGGTCGTGGGAGCATTCTCGCCTGTGATATCCACGAGAAAAAGCTGTCGCTGGTACATTCCGGAGCCAATAGGCTTGGGATTGACATCCTGCAGACAGCCTGCTTGGATGCGCGGTCTTTTATTCCGTCATACAGAGAGGCTTTTGATACGGTGATCGCCGATGTCCCGTGCTCGGGTCTTGGCGTGATTCGAAAAAAGCCGGAGATCCGTCAAAAAAGGCGCGAGGATATTTCCGGTTTGCCGACCGTTCAAAGGAATATCCTTGAAAACCTTTCCCGTTATGTCCGACCCGGCGGTATTTTGCTTTACAGCACCTGCACAGTCCTTCACGAGGAAAACGAGGATGTTATTTCCTCGTTCCTTGAACAGCACCATGAGTTCTCGCCCTGCGACTTTTCTGTTGGAGAGCGTAAATCGTCCGGCGGATGCTATACCTTCTGGCCACATATAGACGGGACAGACGGCTTTTTCGTATCGAAACTGGTAAAGGAAGCATAGATGAAAAAGGATCTTTTATCACTCCTGCCTGAGGAACGTGAAGCAGAAATAGTGGCTCTTGGGGCACCAAAATATCGCTCTGCGCAGGTGGGAAGGTGGCTTTCCCGCGGCGTCCGGTCATTTGACGAGATGTCTGATCTTCCGAAGAATCTACGCGACAAGCTGAAGGATTCCTTCCGTATTTACAAGCCCAAGGTTTTGTCCAAGCAGGTTTCCGCTTTGGACGGGACAATTAAGTATTTATGGGAGCTTTCGGATGGGAATGCGGTGGAAACTGTCGTTATGTCCTATCAATACGGGAATACGGTCTGTATCTCATCCCAGGTCGGCTGCCGACAGGGCTGTGCGTTCTGCGCCTCTACAATCGGCGGGCTTGTTCGATGCCTTGAACCGTCTGAGATGCTCGATGAGGTCATGTTCTCAGAGATCGACAGCGGAAAGAAGCTTTCGCATATTGTCCTGATGGGGATCGGAGAACCTCTTGACAACTTTGACAATGTTGTCCGCTTCCTGCGCCTGGTAAACGACCCGACGGGCATGAATATCGGGATGCGTCATATTACGCTGTCGACCTGCGGACTGACAGAGCGGTTTGATGAACTTGCCGCTCTGGACCTTCAGCTTACCCTGACGGTTTCCCTGCACGCTCCGGATGATGAAACCCGCAGCAAGATCATGCCGGCCAATCACGGACGCGGTGTGGATGAGGTCGTTTCGGCCTGTAAACGCTATTATCAGAAGACAGGACGCCGCATTTCTTTTGAATACGCCATGATCGACGGCGTCAACGATACAGCGGAACATGCAAGGCTTCTTGTTCGGCGTGCCAGAGAATGCGGTGCACATGTAAACCTGATCCCGCTCAACCATGTTGAAGAGCGAAGATTCAGGCCTTCTACGCAGGGGCATATGAAGGCGTTTATGAAGATTCTGGACGAAGGCGGTGTCAATTACACGGTTCGCCGCACGCTCGGAAGTGATGTGGATGCCTCCTGCGGACAATTACGGCGAAAAATGGAGAAGCAGTCGGCAAAGAAATGACAGGGAGATGATGGCATGAAGTTTTTCGGAATGACGGACAAAGGAAAAGTTCGCCAGGACAATCAGGACAGCTTTATCATCGAATACTGCGAGCCGAAGGACTGTGTGGTCACCGCGCTTTGTGATGGCATGGGCGGGGCCAAGGCCGGCGGGCTCGCCAGCCAGCTGTCGAACAAGGAGTTCGTCAATTATGTCTACGGAAAGCTCACCTCCCGTGTCAGCAGAACGATCGATTATAAGCGGCTTTTGATGGATGCCTGCGCAGATGCAAACGGCGTGGCATTTGAATATTCCAAATTTGACGAAGCCTATAGCGGAATGGGAACAACTCTTGTCGGCGGCGTTATTAAATCGAACGGAGAAGGGTATCTTATCAATGTCGGCGACAGCCGGGCCTATCAGATCCTGAAACGATACGACACGATCATCCAGATCACGCGGGATCACTCACTGGTGGAGGATCTGGTCGAATATGGCGCCATTACCAAGGAGCAGGCAAAAAATCATCCGCAGCGCAATATTATCACGCGGGCGCTCGGCTCGGAAGCGGATGTAGAGGCCGATTATTATGAAATCAATCTCGCCGCGGGTGACATTCTGATTCTGTGCTCAGACGGCCTTTCCAATATCGTTTCGGACGAAGAAATGCTGGATTATGCGGTCGAGTATCCTGAGCCGGAAATCCTGTGCCGTGCGCTGATGAGCAAAGCGCTCAACCGCGGTGCACGCGATAATGTTACGGTCGTCGTTGTTAAAAGATAAGCGAATAACGGAGCTTCCTAATGAACGAAGAAGAAAAATACATCGGACAAATGCTTGAGGACCGATATGAGATCCTTGAGACGATCGGCGAAGGCGGAATGGCCATTGTTTTTCGCGCTTTGGATCACCGCCTCAACCGCTATGTGGCCGTGAAGATCATGCGCGAGGAAATGGCCAAGGACGAGGAGTTCCGCCGCCGTTTCTGCGCGGAATCACATGCGGTCGCGATGCTGTCAAATCCCAATATCGTCTCCGTCTACGACGTCAGCCACAGCGATGAGCGAGAGTTTATCGTTATGGAGTTGATATCCGGGATCACACTCAAGCAATACATGGACAAAAAGGGCGTGCTGGACTGGAAAGAAGTTGTCCATTTTTCCAAACAGATTACACGTGCGCTTGCCCATGCCCATGAGCGCGGTATCATTCACCGGGATATTAAGCCGCAGAATATTATGCTGCTTCGTGACGGAACACTGAAGGTCGCGGACTTTGGCATAGCTGCGCTTGAAAATGAAGTGCACGAAAATGACGGGCAGACGATCGGATCGATCCACTATATTGCGCCCGAGCAGGCACGTGGCATGAGTCCCGATGCCCGAAGCGACATATATTCGCTCGGTGTTGTCATGTATGAGATGTTATCCGGAAAACTGCCTTACACCGGCGATACGTTGGCAGAAATAGCGGTCAAGCATATGAATATTCGGCCGGAGCCGCTGCGCGAGACCTTCCCGTCTATTCCACCTGAGCTTGAAAGGATCACGTTCAAGGCCATGGATCCGGATCTGGAGAAACGCTATCAGACCGCAAGTGAGCTGCTCGATGATCTGGATGCCTTTACACGCTTTGCCATGAAACAGGAGCTTCCGTCCGAGAACGAGGAAGCAGCTTCCGTGAAACCGGTTCTTTCTTACAGTGAATTGACGAAAGCCAGTTATGCGATTCGCAGAAAAAAGGCATCCAGAGTCAGTTTCCTGAGCGGTTCGTTCGGCCTTCTTCTCCTTACGGTGTTTCTCTTCGTTTTTCTTTGGAATTTCTGGGTGCGGGATCTGTTTTCGCCGGCCGAAAGAATTGATCTGCCCGCCTTTGTCGGCAGCAGATATGAAGACGTCATCAGAGATGCCGATCCCATTTATAACTTCATCATTACCGATGTCTATACAAATGACTATGAACCAGGCATCATCATAAGCCAGAAACCAGATCCGGGCCGCAGCATGAGCATTGAGAACGATGGTGTTTCCGTTGAGATATCTGTCAGCAGAAGCATGACTTCGATCGAGGTGCCGGATGTATCAAATGCCGATTATCGGGATGCGATCGCTACATTGGAAAAAACCGGCTTTACGGTGGAGATTGAGGCGACGACCAGTGATTCTGTGGCGCATAACCATGTGATCTCCACGAGCCCTTCGGCGGGTGAAATGTTGACAAGCGGATATCCGGTGCATCTTTACGTCAGCAGCGGACCGCAGATCGTCTATGTACAGATGCCGAATCTTATCGGCCTCTCAGAAGATGCGGCGATCAGCAAGCTTGAGAGCAACAACCTGAATTTTGACCATTCTGAATGGGTCGAAAGCCCGCTTGACAGAGGCACGGTCGTCGGGCAGAATGTTCAAATCGGAGAAAGCGTGGAAGAACACAGTTACATTACGCTGCAGCTCTCTCTCGGCGAGGATTGATACCGGAGCATGACGGAAGGAATAATTGTCAAGGCCCTGAGCGGCTTTTATTATGTTAAAACAGAAGAAAAGGTCATCGCATGCAAGGCGCGCGGCCGGTTCCGCCTTGACGGCACTTCACCTCTGGTGGGGGACAGGGTGCAGCTGGCAGAAGAGAAAGATGGCAGTGGACGCATCGACAAGGTTTTTGAAAGAAAAAATTTCTTTATTCGCCCTGCTGTTGCCAATATTGATACGCTGGTCTTTATCGCCGCAAATGTGAATCCGGTGACCGATCCTTTCCTGATCGACCGTGTTGCCGTCATTGCCCATGAAGCGGGCTGTGAACTGATCATATGTGTAAATAAGGCGGATCTGGATACGGGAAATGAGTTGTTTCATATCTTTTCTTCTGCCGGATATTCCGTTATCCGCACCAGCGCTGAAACAGGAGAAGGCATTCCTGCGTTGCGTCTTGCGCTGAGAGGGAAAGTATGCGCCTTTACCGGCAACTCCGGCGTAGGGAAATCCAGCATTTTGAATATGCTCCTTCCACAAGCGCAGATCCCGACCGGGGAAGTAAGCGAGCGGCTTGGCCGCGGTAAGCATACGACACGTCACGTAGAGATCTTTCCGGTGGGCGAAAACACATTCATCGCAGATACGCCCGGCTTTGCCTCCTTTGAAATACAGATGATGCAATCTTTTGCCAAGGAGGACCTTCAATACGACTTTCCGGAGTTTTTACCTTACATAGGAAAATGCCGCTTCGCCGACTGTGCACATTTGAAAGAACCCGGATGTGCAGTCAGACAGGCTCTTGCCGACGGAATAATCGGCGAAAGCCGCTATGCCTCATACGCCAGGCTGTATGATCTGACGGCAAAGCAAAAGCCCTGGGACAGCAAAACGACCTGATTATGTCATAAAACGACGCTCTTTCGCATACAATGCAGTATTGTTTGGCGAAAGGGCGTGTTTTTTATGCGCAGAAACGGGATGAATCTATGGGGGTTGATCGCGATCGGAACAGGTGTTGTGATCATACTCTCCATCGTCCTTCCAAAGTCATTCTGGTGGTTCGTTCTTGCCGGCACACTGATCTGCGGCGGGATCTGGCTTATTCGCTGCTGCTGAAAGGGGAGAAAGCATGAGAATATTCGTCGTTCGTCTGCCGAAGCTTTTATCAAAAATCATTCTTCTATTTTATCGGCCAAGGCATAAATGCTGACAAGATATCGTTTCGTCTGAAAGCCGGGAAGAAGGGGGAAGGCATATTTTCATGGCATGTCTCATAGCTTGTATCAGCACGTAATAGGGGAGAGAGTTTCATGGAAATTGAATTTACCAAGCAAATGGTCCCTTGCTGTCGCAGATGCTTTCGACAGGCAAAGATAATCACGGATCACGTGGACTGCGTCGTGCCCGATGTGTTGGAAGACATCGGTAAAATTGCCTTCTCTGATGCCCAGCTTCTTTTGAAAGGAAAGGAGATGACGCCTTCCGGAGCCAGGGTTTCGGCCAGCATGGAAGCCGCCGTCTTTTACATTTCCGATTCGCTCGATAAAGTCAGATGCATAAAGCTTACAAAAGATTTTTCGGCAGAGTTTGAGAGTGATGAAATCACGCCGGAATCCTATTTGCTTTCTTCCTTGACCCTGCAGGGCCTTCAACCGAGGATCGTGAACGCTAGAAAGATCTCCGTTCAGTTTTCGGCCGAGGTGCTGCTGGATGCCTGGAGGGAAGATCAGCTTCCCGCGGTCATAAGCGCAGGAGTAAACGAGGGCTGTGCACTGCAGCTGCTCGAAGGGGAATCGGATTGCATCTCCATGGCGGAAATCACAGAAAAGAGTTTTGTTATTTCCGAGCAGCTCCCGCTGGCAGAAGAACAGGACGGCCCTGTGAGCCTTATTTGTTCAAACGCGAAGCTGCTTTATACCGATCATCAGATGATTGGGAGCAAGGTCCTTCTGAAGGGAGGTGCGGAGTTCCGCTTCGGATATGAAACGGACAGTTCTTCTTATCCCCGCTTTTCCGAGCAGTGCGTTTCGTTCAGCGTCCTGATCGATGCGCCGGGGGAGGAGACGAAAATGAGCAGGCTGATCCTCCAGCCGACTGCTTTGTATGCGAACCTCGGCGATGCGATCAACGGAGGACATGTCGTGGAAATGGAACTGCACGCCGTGGCACAAGTCGGCTTCAGCCAAACACAGAAGCTGCATTATATTACCGACGCATACAGCACGCGATTCCCGCTTCGGTGTCTGGAAGAGAGCCGGGAAATCTGCCGCAGCCGAACCACGGAATACTGCACGGTTTCAGCCGAGGAGAAAAGCGAATACGAGGGACAGATTTCCGCCATCGCGGCGCAGCATGCAGAGATCCTTTCCAGTACGATTCGTGACGGTAAAGGGATTGCTTCTGCTGTCGTCAGCGCGGTTGTTCAAACAGAAGACGGAACGCTCGGTTATGTCCAGAAGCTGCTGACCTTTGAGTCTGCATTGCCTTGCGCATGCTGCGAGATCAGCTCCCTTCAAATGCTTTCATTTGATGTCAAAGCCGAAGAAACTGAGCTTCTGTTTTCTGCGGAGCTTCAGTTTGTGTTTCTGACAAACGAAAGCGGGGAAGTGCGCTATGTAAGGGCGGTTGAGATCGATACGGAAACCCCGTTTCCTTTGTCCGCCCGCCCGGCGCTGGTAGTTGTTCGAAGAAAGGATCGTTCTCTATGGAGTATGGCGAAACAATATGGCTCCAGCATGGAGGCGATAGAAGCATTGAGCAAAAAATATGAGCTGCCGCCTGATCTGCTGCTGATTCCAAAGATTTGAAGCCGGATTACAACTTCTGCCTATATAGTCCAATTGCCGGAGGCAGGAAAATAACACTTGTCATAAAAGCTATGTTGTGCTAAACTTATTGCCGAAAAATCTTCCGATAATTCGGGATATGTGACATAGAAGGGACGAAGAGACATGTCAGGACATTCCAAATGGCACAACATACAGAAAACAAAGGGCGCAGCTGACGCCAAGCGCGCGCAGGCTTTTACAAAGATCGCGCGTGAGATGGTCGTTGCGGTCAAAGAGGGCGGCAGCGGCGATCCCCGCAGCAACTCCAAGCTTGCTGCCGTTATCGCAAAAGCCAAAGCGGCGAATATGCCCAATGATAACATCAAGCGCACCATCGATAAGGCGCTGGGTTCCGGGAATACCGAAAACTATGAAAAGATCACCTATGAAGGCTATGGCCCCCAGGGCGTGGCCGTCATTGTTGAGACCATGACGGATAACCGCAACCGCACGGCCGGTGAGATCCGCCATTATTTCGACAAGTATAACGGAAACATGGGCACTGCCAACTGCGTTTCCTGGTCCTTCGACCGCAAGGGCGTTATCGTGATCGATAATGAAGATGAAGAGCTTGACGAGGATACCGTCATGATGGACGCGCTGGATGCCGGTGCTGCCGACTTTGAGGCGGAGGATCTTGTCTATAATGTCTACACGGCCGAGGACGATATTGCCGCCGTTGCCGATGCGCTGACTGCCAAGGGTTACACGCTCCTCTCGGCCCAGGTCGAGATGCTGCCGCAGAACGGCTATATTAAGCTGACAAACGAAGACGATATCAAGAACATGCAGAAGATGCTCGACATGTTCGAAGACAATGACGATGTCCAGAACGTCTGGCATAACTGGGAAGACGCGGAATAAGATATACTATCATGCCCTCCTGCCGCCATTGGCCGCGGGAGGGCTTTTCTGTTAAAGAAGACTATGATATGAAAATACTTATGACTGCCTTTGAGCCATTTGGCAAGGATAATATGAATTCATCGCTTGAAGTACTGAAAAGAATAGTGCCGCCCGATGGAATCGACCTTATTCGTCTCCAGGTCCCGACTGTTTTCACTTTAGCCGGAGAGACTGTCATGCAATGCGTGGAGAAAGAGCGACCGGCCTGTGTTATCTGCCTTGGGCAGGCCGCCGGGCGCAGCGCCGTCACGCCTGAGCGAGTGGCGATCAATTTGCGTGATGCGTCGATACCGGATAATGCCGGCCGCCAGCCGACGGATGAACCGATCGTTTCAGGCGGCCCCGCGGCAATCTTTGCAACGCTTCCGATCAAAAAAATGGTCTCTGCTGCCAAAGCGGCCGGGTTGGAGGCTGCGGTTTCCAACACCGCCGGAACTTTTGTCTGCAACGATCTGATGTACTCGCTTCTTTATTCATTGGAAAAAGATTATCCCGGAATCAAAGGAGGATTCATCCATGTACCGGCTTGCCGCAGCGAAGACGGCTCGCCCGAACGATCCGCCATGACGCTCGACTCTGCCGTGTTGACAATCGAAAGCATGCTCAAGGCGATTCAGGAAAACGATACCGGGATGCGAGAATGACAGCTTGCTTATAATACAAAAGAACAGCCCTCGTCGAAAGCGACGAGGGCTGTATCATATGAGCAGATCTGTAAGCCGGGTTCTGTCTTAAACGACCATCTATCTAGGCCTGCCGTTGCCGACAGGCTCAAGCCACCTCCTGAGAGCGGCCGGGCCGGCCTATATGCTCTCCCACGGTGTTGCTCCGGATAGAGTTTACAGCACCGACATGTCTCCATGCGGTGGGTGGGCTCTTACCCCACCTTTCCACCTTTTCCCTGCGAAAATCCGCAAGGTAGTTTATTTCTGTTGCACTTGTCCGAGGGTCACCCCTGGCGGGCGTTACCCGTTATCCTTGCCCTATGGAGCCCGGACTTTCCTCATGTACAGCCTTTCGCCTTGTACCCGCGGTCGTTCGGTCTGCTCACGGGGCTTATTTTATCCAAACGGTGGCGTCAAGTCAATAATAATCTTGTATTTGCAGCGCAAAAGTCTTATAATTTTCCTGTTATGAGGTGATTACTTTGACGCTTTCAGAATATGTTTTATCCATTCAGGATAAGCGAATCGCCGTGATCGGCGCCGGAGTCAGCAATATGCCGCTGATTCGATTACTGCTGAAATACAACTGCCATGTTACGGTCTGTGATAAGCGAAGCTACGAGGAGCTTGGCATAGAGGGAGAGGAGCTTTCCTCTCTTCAAGCTGCGCTGAAACTGGGCGAAGATTATCTGGAGGGCTTGGATCAGGACGTGATCTTTCGCACGCCGGGCCTGATGCCCTTTGATCCACATCTGGAGGCCGCGCGGGAGAAGGGTAGCCTTGTTACATCGGAGATGGAGGTGTTCTTCCGCCTGTGTCCCTGCCGGATTATTGCCATTACGGGCAGCGACGGAAAAACAACTACGTCCACGATCATTTCCGAGCTGTTGAAAGCAGCCGGCTATACGGTTCATCTTGGCGGAAACATCGGCCGCCCGCTTTTATGTGACGTGCCTGAGATGAAGGAAAGCGATATCGTAGTATTGGAGCTGAGCTCCTTTCAGCTGCACAGCATGTCCTGCCGGCCGGATGTCGCTGTTATTACGAATATTTCGCCCAACCATCTGGACAAGCACAAGGATTATCAGGACTATATCGATGCCAAGATGTCAATTTTCGCGCAGCAGAGAAAGGGCGATAAACTTGTTTTGAATCTCGATGATGAACACTCGCCGTATTATGCTTCCGCCGCCAAATCGAACATCGTTTATTTCTCCGATATGTCAAAAGTCGAAGAGGGGGCATACTGTCTCAATGGCGAATTGTTCCGCGCCCATGACGGCATGGCGCGCAAGATCATGGATGCCTCTGACATCCGGATCCCCGGCGAGCACAATGTACTGAATTATCTGACGGCCTTCTGCGCCACCGACGGTCTCGTGGAGGATGAGATCTGCCGCAAGGTCGCCATGAGCTTTGGCGGCGTCGAGCACAGGCTTGAGCAGGTGCGTACACTTGACGGCGTACTGTTTATCAACGACTCGATCGCTTCAAGCCCGAGCCGTACGGCGGCCGGTCTGCGCGCCATGAAGAAAAAACCGATCATTATCGTCGGCGGCTATGATAAGCATATCGCCTTTGACGGGCTTGGCGATGATTTGTGCCGATTTGCCAAACGTGTCTTCATTACCGGGCACACGGCGGAAAAGATCAAAGCAGCGATCCTGAATTCCAAACTGTACGATACCAGCCCTGTGCCGTTTGAAATGATCGATGACTTCAAGCAGTCTGTTCTTGCTGCTGCCCGCGCGGCAGAGGACGGGGATATCGTTCTTCTCTCTCCGGCCTGCGCATCCTTCGATCATTTCAAAAACTTTGCTGAGCGGGGCAATACCTTTAAAAGAATCGTCATGGAGCTGAAAGATGAAGATATCGGACATCAAGAATGAGGTCTATTCTCTGGCTAAAGAGGCGGAAAAACGGATTCGGCCCGAATTCGATCAAATTGATGAAACAGCAGAATACAACACCAAAAAGGTCATGACGGCATTTCAGGATCACCGTGTATCCGATGCCTGCTTTGCGGGAACGACCGGATACGGTTACGATGATCTCGGCCGCGAGACACTTGATAAGATTTACGCTCAGATTTTCCGCACGGAAGCGGCACTTGTCAGAACTGGCTTTGTAAACGGCACGCATGCACTGACGGCGGCCATGTTTTCTCTTGTCGGCCCGGGCGATACGATCCTGGCCGCGACCGGTCTGCCCTATGATACCCTGCGCAGCGCCATTGGGATCAGCGGCAACTGCCACGGTTCTCTGAAATTTTACGGGATCCACTATGCTCAGGTGGATCTTGCTTCTGACGGTGGACCGGACTATGAGGCTATACGCCGCGCCGCCGCCGATCCAGGCGTTAAGGGGGTCATGATCCAGCGCTCCAGAGGGTACGAGGACCGACGAGCATTGTCGGTTGAGGAGATCGGCAGGATCTGCAGCATTGTCAAAAGTGTGAATCCCGATGCCAATATCATGGTCGATAACTGTTACGGTGAGTTTACGGAAAAACTGGAGCCGACAGAAGTCGGTGCAGACATAATCGCGGGCTCACTTATCAAAAATCCCGGCGGCGGTATTGCTCCGACGGGAGGATATGTGGCCGGGAAGAAAGAGCTGGTCGATCGTGCAGCCATGCGGTTGACTACGCCCGGGATCGGGGGAGAGTGCGGCTCGACCCTCGGTGCCAACAGGCTTTTGTTCCAGGGACTCTTTCTTGCGCCGCACACGGTCGCACAAGCGCTGAAAACAGCGATTTTCTGCGCCGCCATGATGGAGAGCGCCGGGTTTGAAACATCGCCGAAAGTGGGCGAGAAGCGCTCTGACATCATTCAAATGATCCGGCTTCAGAGCGGAGAGAACATGAAGAACTTTTGTGCCGGGATCCAGGCCGGTGCGCCGGTAGATTCTTATGTTACGCCGGAGCCGTGGCAGATGCCGGGGTATGATTGTCCCGTCATTATGGCTGCCGGGTCATTTATTCAGGGGTCTTCAATCGAGCTATCAGCAGACGGACCCTTCCAGCCGCCCTTTACCGTCTATATGCAGGGCGGTCTCACCTATGAATCGGGAAAACTGGGGGTCATGATGGCAGTCAGCGCCATGTTGGATCAGTAAGGAGTGTACAGAATTGGACGTTCAAAAGGAGATCTTGCAGCTCCGTAAAGAGATCAATCATCACAGCAAGCTCTATTATGTCTATGACGCACCGATCATTTCAGACTATGACTTTGACATGCTGATGCAGCGGCTCAAAGCATTGGAGGCTGCGCATCCCGAGCTTATTACGCCGGATTCTCCGACACAGCGTGTAGGCGGACAGGTTTTGTCTCAGTTTACGCCGGTTCATCACCAGGTACCGCTCGAAAGCCTTACCGACGTATTTTCCTATGATGAGTTGTTTGCTTTCGGTGAGAGAATGGATTCGCTTGTATCTGAGCCGCATAACTATACCGTAGAGCCCAAAATCGACGGACTGTCCATGTCCCTTGAATATGAAAACGGCGTTTTTGTCCGCGGAGCAACGCGCGGCGACGGCACAACAGGGGAGGATGTCACAGAAAACCTGCGTACAGTGCGGTCTGTCCCGCTGCGGATTGAAAACGCCCCGGAAAGGCTGATTGTCCGCGGCGAAGTGTATATGTCAAAGGTTGTGTTTGAGGAACTCAACCGACAGCGTGAGATCAAGGGTGAGCCGCTTTTGGCCAATCCGCGCAATGCGGCGGCGGGGTCTATGCGTCAGCTTGACCCGAAAATAGCCGCAGCTCGAAAGCTTGACATCATCTGCTTTAATATGCAGTACAGTTCCGGCAAACCGTATGAGACGCATGCTCAGACGCTCGACGCCATGCGCGATATGGGTTTCCCGGTTGTGCAGTATAAGGTTTATGATAATATTCACGACTGCATTGAACGTATCGAATGGCTTGGAGAAAACAGAGCTGAGCTTCCGTTCGAAATGGACGGCGCTGTCATCAAAATCAACTCCCTGTCACAACGTACGGCACTTGGCAGCACGGCAAAGGCTCCGCGCTGGGCCGTTGCTTTCAAATATCCGCCGGAGAAGAAGGAAAGCCGGGTACTGGATATCGTTGTACAGGTCGGTCGTACAGGTGTCCTGACGCCAAAAGTCCTTGTCGAGCCTGTGCGGCTGGCCGGCACAACCGTTTCGGCTGCCACGCTCCATAATCAGGACAATATCGATCGGCTTGGCATTCGTCTCGGCGACACGGTTGTGCTGCAAAAAGCGGGGGAGATCATCCCGGAAGTTGTGTCGGTCAACCTTTCCAAGCGCCCAGAGGACAGCGTTCCCTTTGTGATGCCGCAATATTGCCCTGAATGCGGCTCACCCGTCGTGCGGGATGAAGACGGCGCAGCTCTCCGCTGCACAAGCCCCGAATGCCCGGCACAGAGACTGCGCAATATCGCACATTTTGCCTCACGTGAGGCGATGGACATTGAAGGCCTTGGGATTTCTGTCTGCGAAAGCCTTATAAACAGCGGGCTTGTGAGGAATTTTGCCGATCTCTACTATCTGGAGGCACAATCGATTTCCATGCTTGATCGGATGGGCGAGAAATCCGCTCAAAATCTGATCGCAGCTATTGAAAAGAGCAAGCAGGCCGGTCTTGCCAGGCTTCTCTGCGCTTTTGGAATCCGCCAGGTCGGTCAAAAAGCAGCGAAAACGCTTGCTATGCACTTTCCTGATCTTGACGCAGTTATGGAAGCAGGCGTTGATGAGCTCACTGCGATCCCGGATATCGGCGCAATCACGGCCAAGTTCATTACAGAATGGTTTTCGCTTGAGCAGTCAAAGCATCAGATTCACTTGCTGCGTGAAGCCGGTGTCAGCTTCCGGAGCAGCGAGCAGCTACTCGATAACCGATTTGCGGGAAAAACCTTTGTTCTCACGGGAACGCTGCAAAACTATACCCGTGAAGAGGCTTCTGCCATTATTGAAAAATACGGAGGCAAGGCTTCCGGCTCGGTTTCAAAGAAAACAAGCTTCGTTCTGGCCGGAGAAAATGCCGGCAGCAAGCTGGCGAAAGCGCAGGAACTGGGCATTCCCGTAATCAGTGAGGAAGAATTCTCTGGCATGATCGAATAACATTTCTCAAAAAGTTTCCCGCAGAGAATACGCTCTGCGGGAAACTTTTTTTCTGTGACAGACATAGTATGGACTGAGCAAACGCTCTACTCTTGTTTTCTGGAGGAATCACCTTGGATAACAATCCAAACTATGATTATAAGTTCGGAACGCTTCCTGTACGGGCTCCGCTTGCCTCTGCCTACGTCCCAATGCAGGAGAGTGTCGAGCCGAATTACGAGCCACAGACGGCGATCGCACGCGGAACATTGTTTCCCGGGCTGGATCTGCCGTTCCTAGGAATGGTAAACAACCCTTTGCCTGCCACGCCGCTCGGCGAATTGATGGCAATCGATTTTGTGGCTGATGAACTGTCTTTATATCTTGATACACACAAAGATGACAGGGAAGCCTTTGAGCAGTATCAATCGGTTCTTGCTCTCTCCCGAGAAGCGCACAAGCGTTATGTTGAGACCTGTGGCCCGCTGACTAAGGCGGATATGCTCGGCATGAAGAAATACACCTGGCTGAATGATCCGTGGCCTTGGGAAAAACGCACGGAGAGGGAGGCATAATATGTTTGTATACGAAAAAAAGCTGCAGTATCCGGTCAAAATAAAGAATACAAATCCTGCGCTGGCAAAATTCATTATTTCACAGTACGGAGGCCCGGACGGTGAACTCGGTGCTTCCATGCGCTATCTCAGCCAGCGCTTTTCCATGCCTTATCCGGAATTGAAGGGATTGCTGACGGATATCGGTACAGAAGAGCTTGGACATCTGGAAATGGTCGGAACGATCCTCTATCAGCTTACACGCGACATGACGCCGGAAGAAATCAAAAAGGCCGGCTTCGACCTTTATTTTGTCGATCACACGTCCGGCGTATATCCGACCTCGGCCTCCGGCACACCGTGGACGGCAGCCTATATCGGCGTAAAGGGAGATGTAATCGCGGACCTGAACGAAGATATGGGAGCCGAGCAGAAAGCGCGAGTGACCTACGATAACATTCTGCGCTTGAGCGATGATCCGGATGTGAATAATGTCATTAAATATCTTCGAGAACGGGAAATCGTTCATTATCAGCGCTTCGGCGAAGCTTTGCGGCGCACGCTCGACAGGCTGGATGAAAAAAACGTCTACGCGTTCAACCCCTCATTCCAATAATGATTATATGATGGCGAAAAGCGAAAAAGCTTTTCGCCGCGCAGCGAAGCTAGGCAGCAAAACAGCCTTGCTGTTTTGCCATATACTCATTGCAATGAGCATCGGGCGAATGATTTTTAGAATCATTCGCTGCCAAACTTGTCGTTTGGCAGCGAAATCAATCGAATCCTCGATTGATTTCGCCATCCGATGATCATTATAAACCAATAAAAAGAAATGGGCTGTATAGGATACAGCCCATTTCTTGCTTATAATGCGGTCTTATTTGTTTTCGGCTTTCTTTGCCTTGACCTGCTCCGCAATTTCATGGACACGTTCATCGGTCAGCGTAAATCTCTTCTTGAAATAGAAGATGGCGACCGTAAGTCCGATCACGGGAATGATCGTCATGGTCATGCGCAAACCGGCCTTGCTTGCCGCGGAAACACCGAGAGACCAGTCAACAAGCTTGTCCGCTTCCGAGACTTCGGTACCAGCCTGCAGGTGGTTGATGCTCAGACAGATGGAAGCGACCAGCGCGGCAACGCCGGAGGCGAGCTTAACAACAAAGGTCTGCATGGAGAAAATGACGCTTTCATCACGGCGATTGTTTTTCAACTCGCCGTAGTCGACTGTGTTCGCAAGAAATACAGTTGTAATAACGGTCAGCATGCCGTTGGCAGCAAAAATGAAGAACGCAGGGATGAAGAGAAGAAAGACGCTGCTCATGCTGGTAAAGGCCAGAATCAACAACACGGCATAGCCGATGATCGCCATGGCAAGGCAAATGTAAAAGATCTGAAGAGAGGTATATTTCTTACGCAGGAGAGGATAGAAGGCCATCATGGAGAGAACCTGGATCGCACCGCCGAACATGTTGAAAAGAACATAGGCGTCGTTCCATCCCGTTGTTCCAAAGTCATACTTGAAGAAGTAAATCACAAGATTCGATGTAATGTAGATCGAGCAGTTGATCAAAACGATCGCAATTGTGACGGTCATCGCCTGATCGTTTTGGATCAGCGCCTTGAACATCTGGCCGACAGAGACGGTCTCCATCTCGGCGGTGGACTTCTCCTTAACATTCACACAGGTCAGAACGGTGAAGAGGATAAAGAAGAAAGCGATCACGATCGAGAAATACTTGAATCCGACGATTTCGATCATCTTTGCTCCCGCTTCGGAGCCTGCAAACATGTTGCCAAGCATCGGGACAAGCATCATCGTAAAGACCGTGACGATCGCACTGCCGACACCGGCGCTGGTGCGGGCAATGGTCGTTAGTCCTTCTCGTTCTTTTCCGCCCTCGGTAAAGGCAGGGATCATGGACCAGTAGGGGATATCCATCATTGTATAGGTGACGCCCCAAAGGATATAGGTCACGGCAGCATAGGCGACAAGACCGGATGCGTCAAGCTTCGGAGGAGCGGCAAACATCAGGACCAGCACAACGGCATTCGTCAGCGTACCGATCAGAAGCCAGGGACGAAATTTACCCCAACGTGTCCTGGTTTTCGCGACAATCACACCCATAATGGGATCGTTGAAGGCATCGAATACACGTGCAGCCATCAGAATAATGCCCATCGCGATGGCATTGACGCCGAGCAGATCCTGAAAATAGTAGAGAACGTAACTGGCAGAAAGCATGTAGACCATGTCTTTTCCGACCGCGCCAAGTGCATAGGAGATTTTCGACTTCAACGGGAGACTTTGTTTCTGTTCCATATTAAAGCTCACTTTCCTGTTATTTTCCGTGACTATATGAACAGTATAGCGTAACTACCCCTTTTTTTCAATCGTATGAGAAGATTTCTTTACAACGAACGAATATATACGATATTACTGACAAGACTTCCGCTATGATGCCGGATATAAGAGAGATATTCCTGTCTGTCAATATAATACTCTCGACCCCATGAGGAGATCCGGAAGTGGGTATCGTCCATGCCGGTAACGGTTACATAGTGTGATTTGATCGAGCAGGCGCGTTTCATTTCGCCATATGAAATCTGCACATAAAAGTTCAGTTCATTTTTTTGCCAAAGCAGTGGAAAGTTAGGCCCGATGGAAAGAATCACCGGAATGTCACGCGAGAGCATATCCGCGATCCGCTCTGCTAAATGACGGCTTCCCGCGCCCCAGCTTGCACGAAAAGGAAAGTGATACCTGCGAAAAAACACATTCAGTCCGGCAGTGAGCATCAGGCCGTTGATCCCAAGTTTTGGAATGATTGGGAAAAAGCGGCGAGAGAGAGACCTTGCCAATTCGTCGTATTCTTTTTCATCAATGCTTCCATCGTCAAGGGCGGCGGAAAACATTTCACACCGGCTTCCCAAATGGACCCTGTTAAGATACAGCAGCAGATCTAAAGCTGCGATCACACCGCAGCCGACCTCGCGCATTGTTTTGGAGGCCGAATACATTTGACTGCCGCCAAATGTCCTCGTCTGTCCGTTTCGCACAGAAATATAGGCATGTCTAATCTGCATCATGGTTTTGTCCTTCTTTTTTGATGGTACACCGAATCTGCTGTTTCTATTGACAACATTACCATAAACATTTTCTTTCGGAAAGAGGCAAAATGCTCTTTTGAGGACAGGAAAATTTATGAAGTATCTCTTGTCTTCTTGATGAACGCTTGCTATAATATAAAAAAATTCCGATTATCTGTCGGTAAATATATGGCATTATCCATCAAGGAGAATATAAAATGAGCAAAAGAGAACACGCAAAGAGACGGGATCGAATCGAATTAACCATTGTCATTTTGATTTTTGTTATTCTACTGCTGATTATTGGATTCCTTCTCTACCGCATCATGCATTCCAATGTCACCGCGCCGAGCATTCTTCCCACCGCTGCTCCTGCTGCCCAAACCGTTACAGAAGTAACGCCGAGTCCCGTTTCTACGCCGGAACCCACGCCGGAACCCACGCCGGAGCCGACCCCGGAACCCACGCCGGAGCCGACCCCCGAACCTGAGCCTACTCCCGAACCTACTCCCGATCCCGCACAGTATATCAATATTGCAACGTCAAAGACGATAACAATCACAAAACAGCCGGGCGGAGAATCCCTTCGTGCCGGTAACAACGTGGTTTTTGTCGCTCACGCGACGAATGCCGTTTCCAGGGAATGGCGTTTTGTCTCGCCGGATTACGATCGCGAGATCGTGTGGAACGAGCAGGAAATCAAAGCCGAATTCCCCGGCATAAACTGCACGGACGGAGATCAGGATACCTTCATCATCTACAGTGTTCCGAAAGAACTGGATGGGTGGTATGCCGTATGTCTGTATACTGACAATGCCGGCGGAAAACTTGCAACCGAAGGTGCAAAGGTGAATGTTACAGCTCCCTGAAGCCGGCGAAATACCCGTTTTTCCATAGGCGCTGCCGGAACCATTTCATTCATATTGTTTTTTAATCAGAGACGACAGGCCTTTTCGGCCTGTCGTCTCTTTCTTCCTTTGCCCCTTATCTTTTTCTGATGACAAGCAGGTCGAAAAGTGTTATGATATAGAAGATAGATTATAAAGGATGGATGGATTTGGTTTTCAGCTCTGCAATATTCCTTTTTGTTTTTTTGCCGGCGGTGTTTATTCTCTACCGGCTTGTTCCGTCGCGCACAGGGAAAAATGTGCTGCTGGCTGCTTCAAGCATCGTGTTTTATGCGTTCGGACAGCTTACCTATGTACCGCTTTTCCTTACATCGATTCTGATCAACTATGTTTCCGGTATCCTTTTGACACATTCTCGCAAATACAGGCGCCTCATTCTTGCGCTGTCTGTTTTTCTGAATATTGGGATTCTGGGAATATTTAAGTATACTGACTTTATTATCGCAAATCTGAACCGTGCTTTTTCTCTTTCCCTTCCTTACGCCGGGATTGTTCTTCCGATCGGCATCTCTTTTTTTACCTTTCAGGGATTATCCTATACGATCGACGTTTATCGGGACAAAGGAAACGGCACCGGCAACTTTCTGAAGCTTCTGGTCTACATCTCCTTTTTCCCCCAACTGATTGCCGGGCCGATCGTAAAATATCATGATATTTCCGCTCAAATCGACGAGAGAAGCTGCACACCGGAGGAGACCGCTCTGGGGGTTCGCCGTTTCCTATGCGGCCTGAGCAAGAAAATACTGCTTGCCAATCCGATCGGATTAATAGCCGATCGGGTATTTAACGACTACCTCCCAAACGGGATCCATGATTGGCGCCTGATGTGGCTCGGCGCGATCTGCTACACCCTACAGATCTACTATGATTTCAGCGGATACAGCGATATGGCCATCGGTTTGGGACATATGTTCGGCTTTACGTTTAACGAAAACTTTCTTTATCCCTACGGTTCGTCTTCCCTGAAGGAGTTCTGGCGCAGATGGCATATATCCTTGTCCTCCTGGTTCAAGGAGTATCTCTATATCCCGCTCGGTGGAAACCGGAAGGGGAGGATCCGGACGCTCTTCAACAAAATGTTTGTCTTCTTTTGCACTGGCATCTGGCACGGTGCCAACTGGACGTTTGTTCTGTGGGGTTTCGGACATGGACTCTTATCAAGTCTTGAGGATTTGGGCGTGATCCCGGTTAAAAGGCTGAATGCAAGTCGTGCCGGACGCATCTTTTCCAAAATCTACACACTCTTTGCCGTCATGCTGCTCTTTGTCGTCTTCCGTGCGGACTCAATTCCTGATGCCTTTAGCCTGATTCGCTATATGTTTTCGGGTTCCGCTGATTTGTACGGGACGTATCTTTTCAAGTCTCTGCTGAATCCGGCCGCCTGTACGATCCTTCTGATCGCCTTGCTTTTTGCAGGCAATCTTCCCCGCTATATCCGGTCGGTAATAGGGGACAGCATGTGTGAAAGGCATCAGGGCTTTGTCAATCTGTTTTATCTTTTTTTATATATTCTTTGCGTTATGAGCCTTGCACGCGGCGGCTTCAATCCGTTTATCTATTTTCAGTTTTAGGGGGGAAGGCCGATTGAGTAAGAAAACATTTTCCATCCTGTTTATTACGCTCTTTGTCTTCCTCAGCATTTGTCCCGTTGCGGGCATTCTTGTTTTTGGTCAAAGCAAAGCCGTTGCCAATGAAGTGCAGACGAGACCGCCAAAGCTGTTCCGCGGCGACGGAAGCTTCAACACTTCCGTTACGAAGGATATAACAGATTACGTTGCGGACCATTTTGCCTTTCGCAATCAGCTGATCAATGCCTGGGCTGAACTGAACAGCACGGTTTTCCGTATTTCTGCTGAGGAGCAGGTCATTCTCGGAACAGACGGCTGGCTTTACTATTCCTCAACTGTGGATGATTACATGGGCAGGGGAATGGGAGACGCGGAGCTGCGCCTTATTGCCCGAAACCTTTCTCTCATGCAAGAGTATGCTGAAAAATGCGGCGTGGAATTTTTCTTTACCATTGCGCCCAATAAAAACAGTTTGTATCCTGAGCATATGCCCGCCTTTATTCCGCGTGCTCAGGATGCGTCAAACGCATCCCGCATTCGGCCCATGCTTGATGAATATGGGGTCCGATATATTGACCTGTTTGCGCCGTTTTCCGACGAAAACGAGATCCTGTATTATCGAACCGACTCCCACTGGACAGATCGGGGGGCAGCGCTCGCTGCGGATATCCTGTTAAGTGAAATGAAAAGAGATACTTCTTATTTCACCAGCGCTTTTTCGCCCGGTGATCCGCACCGGGGAGACTTGTATGACATGCTTTATCCGACCGGGAAAAAGGCGGAGATGGCACAATGTTATGCGCCGGGCTTTTCCTTTGCTCTTGACGGCAATGCCGACGGCGGAAACGCGCTGACCCTTCACACGCTTAACGGCGAAAAAAACGGCAAACTGCTTTGCTGGCGCGACTCCTTCGGCGTTTCACTTTATCCCTATCTGGCAGACAGCTTTTCCGAGTCCTTCTTTTACCGTGAGGCAGCCTACCATCTCACACGAATGGAAAGCGCGCATTCTGATACGGTTCTGATTGAACTTGTAGAAAGGAATCTTGACTGGCTGCTCAGCTACGTTCCGGTTTTTCCTGCGCCGCAGCGTCAGATCAGTCTTGACCTGGCGGTTTCATCCGAACAGATCATATCCGCTGCAACCAGACCCGACAAAGAGAGCGGTCTAATCTGTGTCTCAGGTGAAATACCGGAAGATCGCATACCGGATTCTGTTTATGTCAGGGCAGGGGATTGCCTGTATGAGGCATATCTTACCAAAAAAGACGGAAAGTGGGCTTTCCATGCTTATCTGGAAGAGGGGAGCGAGGCCAATGGCCTGTATCTCGCGTGTCAGAATGAGCTTGTGTTTTATCCAGTCGAAAAACAATAGTTTTCCAAAGGAGTTAATCAATCATGCTTGAATTTTTGAAGCGGGAAGGCATCAAGCGGGATATTCTCCAGGAGATTGAGGAATTCAGATCGATCTATCCGCTGGAAGATATTACCCATTATCGCGTACCGACGCCGACCTACCACTACTACGGAAAAGAGATTTGGGAAAAGGCGCTTACTGCGCTTCTCTCCGGAGAAAACTTACTTTTAGTGGGGCCGAAAGCAACCGGGAAAAATGTTCTTGCGGAAAATCTCGCCGCTGTTTTTTCGCGTCCGGAATGGGATATTTCATTTTATCTGAACACGGATGCCGCCTCCCTGATTGGCACAGATACCTTTCGCAACGGGGAGGTGACGCTGCGTCACGGCCCGATTTTTCAGTGTGCCGAAATGGGCGGCTTTGGCGTATTGGATGAAATCAATATGGCGAAAAACGAATCTCTTGCCGTACTCCACGCCACCCTTGATTTCCGTCGGATCATAGATGTCCCTGGCTATGACAGGATCACTCTGCACCCGGCAACACGTTTTATCGCGACCATGAATTATGGCTATGCCGGCACCAGAGAGCTTAACGAGGCGCTGATGAGCCGCTTTATGGTCATCAATATGCCGCTGATATCACAGGAAAATCTGAAAAAGCTTCTGCTGGCGCAGTATCCTAACTTGAAAGAAGTGTATGCCGAGCAGTTTTGTGCCCTTTTTGAGGAAATCAGGAAAAAATGTGAAAGCGGCGAGATCTCCACAAAAGCACTCGATTTGAGAGGGCTGATCGCTTCCATAAAACTGATCCGAAACGGGCTGAACACAGCTCAAGCGCTTGAAATGGGAATTATCAATAAATCAACAGATGATTTTGAGCGGCAGCTGGTATCTGACATCGTCGCGGCCCGTATCTCCGGTCAACTGACCGCAGCAGACCTGTTCGATGTGAAATGAACGAGGTAAGCGAGCTTCAAAAAAGAAGAGCGGAAAATATGATCTGGAATGCGGCGCAGAATCATACCTTTACGCCGGATTTCAAGGCATATGATCAGAACGCCTGCGCAGATCTCTATTGGAATACCGTAATCGGAGCGGTTCGCCGTCACTACGATTATCCGAAAATCGAGGCTGTTTTTCGTTCATTTCAGGAAGACGAGGATTCAGATGTCTATGAAGGTCTCCTCTGGCTGGGCCTTGAAAATGCCGTTTTTGAAAAAGAAAAAGAAGAGCGTCCTGTCTTAACTTCGCTGCGTGAGGAATACGCCAGGCGCTATGTTTCCAATCTGCGAACAACACATGATCTCCCGCTCCTTGATGCCATGTCATACGCGCATT
>CAMHER010000002.1 GCA_946184215.1 uncultured Clostridia bacterium
TCAAGCGCTCCCTCTCCATCGACGCGACCGAGACCACCATCAAGGTCCACTTTGAGCCCACCGACACGATCTTTGACGTCTACCGCAAGATGAACGAGAAGATCGAGGAGATCAAGACCAGCGAAGAGGACAACAACACCGAAGAGGTGGCCGACACCCTGACCAGGATGCCGCGCTTTCTTCTCCGCTTTGCCATCGCCGTCCTGCGTGTGATGGATTACTTCGGCCTGATCCCCGATTCGCTGATCGAGGCCAGCCCCTTCCACGGCTCCATGATCATCACCGACCTCGGCTCGCTGCGCATCGGCCCGGTGTTCCACCACATTTATAACTTCGGCACGCTGCCGGTGTTCATCGCCTTCGGCGCCAAGCGCCACGCCTACGAGATCAACCGCCACGGTAAGGTCGTGGACAACAAGTATGTCGACTGCAAGTTCGTCATGGACGAGCGTATCGCCGACGGCCACTATTTTGCCCAGTTCCTCCAGGCCTACCGCTATCTGTTCCAGCATCCCGAGATCCTGGAAAAAGCGCCGAGCCGTGTGATCGAGGACGTCCGCTGATAAAAAGATCCCGCTCCGTCAGGAGCGGGATCTTTTTATCAGCGTTTGGTTTCTCTTTTTAGATTCCGGAGACAGGTCTTAATCTGCCCGGAAGCCCTCGCCGTGAACCTCGGTGGAATCCATGACAAAGGTGAAGGATTTGGGGTCGGTCTGGCGGATGATGCGCAGCGTCTGGGCCACCACGCTCCGGCGCGTCACGGTCATAACGATCTGCTTGCTTCCGCCGGTATAGCCGCCGATGGCGGGGATCAGTGTCGAGCCGCGGTCGGTCTGTTCGTTGAGCGCCTGAACCACCGCCTCGCCGTGCTCTGTGACGGTGTAGATCACCTTGGCGTAATCCACGCCCTGGGTGATGGTGTCAATGACCTTTGAGCAGACGAAAATCGTGATCGAGGAATAGATCGCCACGTCAAAATCGCGGAAGATCAGCGTCGCGATGGCGACGACCGTCACGTCCACAAACATCAGCAGCGTACCCGTCGGCACATTGGGCAGCAGCTTCTTCAAAATCAGCGCCAGCAGATCGGTGCCGCCGGTGGAGATGCCGCGGACAAACAAAATACCCATCCCAAGGCCGCTCACCACGCCGCCCATCAGCGAGGCGACGAGATGATCCGTGGTGTACTGGGGCAGAAAGCGCGCACCGATCTCAATAAAAAACGAGAGCAGCAGCGTGGCGATCAGCGTATAGAACAGCGCGCGCGGCCCCAGCCGCCGCCAGGCGGCCACCATCAGCGGGATGTTCATCATCAGCGTCCATACGCTCACACGGATCGGCGTGATGAAGGCCAGCGCCGTTGCCATACCGGACACCCCGCCCGGCGCGATATCGTTCGGCACGGTAAAGATCGAGAGGGCGAAGCCCACCAGCGCTGTGCCGATGACCGTAAAGAGAAGATCCAAAAACAGATCCCTCACGGAAATGCTTTTGAAATAGTTTTTCATAGTACCTCCTGTGAGGAAGAATGAACGACTATATTTTACCATAAGCCATTAATCTTGCCAAGAGGAGAGGGACGCGGGAAGCGGGCGCGGCCCCGCGGAGAGAGAATAAATTCTCATTTATTGGTAAAAAATCTCTGTATTTGTTAACTTTTTTAGAAAAAGTACGAAAGTTGTTGCAGTTTTAGCATTCTGTGTTATAATTCTATCCGCCGGAGTGCTGCGAATAGGAAGGAGTTTTTCTATGAAATCAACAGGGATCGTCAGAAAGGTTGACGAGCTCGGCCGCATCGTGCTGCCCATCGAAATGCGGCGCACGCTTGATATAGCGGAACGTGATTCGCTGGAGATCTATGTGGACGGGGACAAGATCATTCTGAAAAAGTACCAGCCCGCGTGCATCTTTTGTGAAAATACGAGAGATATCATTAACTTTAAGGGGAAAAATGTTTGTCCCGACTGCATCAGCAAATTAAAGGCAAGATTCTGACACTATCCGGCGCAACAGACGAAGGCCGCTGCCTTTCGCAGGGGCATGGAGGAAGGAAAAACCGCTCGAAAGAGCGGTTTTCTATTTTTAATCATTTTTCAGGGACAACGCTGAAACTTTATTCTTTGCGATAGATCCGCCGGACTTCTGCGCTCTCTGCACCGTCCGCCTCCCGCAGAAAAAGGGATGGCTCGATGGCAAGACCCGGCCGAGCGCCGCGGCGGCCTTCGATCAGCACCAGGGAGGGGCCGCGGCCGACCTCGGCGCAGACAAGCCGCAGCCGCTTCGGCTCCAAGCCCTGAGCGCTCATGCAGCAAAGCGCTTCGCTCAGCCGCTCCGGCTTGTGCACCAGACAAAAGCGCCCGCCGCTCCGACAAAGATAAGCCGCCGCGCCGCACAGCTCATCGAGCGTACAGCTCAGCTCTCCGCGCGCCGCAGCCCGCGCGGGATCTTGGGGCAGCGCGCCGCTGCCCACCGGATAATACGGGGGATTGGCCACGACCAGATCGAACGAACCGCTCCGGAACAGGGAGCGCGCCGCGCGGATATCGCCGCAAACGATCTCGCTGCGACCGTCAAGGGCATTCGCCGCCAGGTTTTTCCGCGCCGTCTGCGCGCTCTGTCCGCTCAGCTCAAGCCCCGTCATATGCAGCTTTTCTGCGCGCAAGAGCAGCAGCAGCGCGATCACCCCGCTGCCGCAGCCCAGGTCGATGCCTCTCTTTGCGCCCTTTACCGGCGTGAAATCGGCCAGCAGCACGCTGTCCGTCCCGAGAGAAAAATGGTCTGCCTGCGTAAAAAGAGGCCCGTCGGGCCACAGCTTTTGAAACTCTCCCATAAAAAGGAACTCTCCTCATCAAATCGCTTTGGCGCCGATGGCACAGGGATCGGCGAGAAGCGTGGGAAAAAGTAACTGCGGGGACGCAAAAACGTCCCCGCAGTTGCCCCTCAACTTGCGATTGTAAAATTACTCGCTGATGATAGCCTCAGCGGGGCAGTTGGCCGCACAGGTGCCGCACTCAACGCACTTGCTGGCGTCGATCTCGTAGTGCAGATCGCCCATGTCGATGGCTTCGGCGGGGCAGTTGGCCGCGCAGGTGCCGCAGGACAGGCACTCGTCCGTGATAACAAAAGCCATGTATGTAACCTCCGTATCTGTATTTGATCCATCATAGCGAACTTAGGACCATTTGCGCCTTCATTGTAACACATCCTTTTCAAAAATCAATTATTATTTTTGAACAGAATGATAACATTGAAAAAAACGGGCGATAATTTTTTCACCCCGCCAGACTTCGCCCTTTTCGTCGCGGCCTGCGGGGAGATAATCGGATATGAGACCGTCCGGCTTTCCGTGCCCCGGGCGGAGAAGGAGAAAATCCATGAGAAGCAACGAGAAATTCACCCAGCGCGCCGAAAGCGCCATTGAAAGTGCCCTGGCCGAGGCAGCCGCCCTCGGCCACAGCTTTGTAGGCAGCGAGCATTTGCTCCTCGGCATTCTCGCCGAACGGGATACAGCCGCGGCGCGCCTTCTGCTGCGCTGCGGCGCGGGACAGGGCGAGCTTCGCCTTGCCGTGAGTGAAGCTCTCGGCACGGGCGTTCCCGGCGCGCCGACCCAGGGGCTGAACGAGGACGCGCGCCGGGTGGTCGAGTCCGCCGGGCGCGAGGCAAAGCTTCTGCGCCACAGCTTTATCGGCACCGAGCATCTGCTCCTGGCCATCCTGCGCTGCGAGGACTGCGGCGCAAAGAAGCTGCTGCTGCGCACAGGGCTGGATGCCGATGTCCTCCGCGCGGAGCTGCTCGCCCTTTTCGGCGCGGGCGAGGAAAAACGTGCCGGTACGCAGAGCGGAGCCGTCCGCTCCTCCCCGCTGCGGCGCACGGAGACACGGACGCTGGATCAGTACAGCCGCGACCTGACGGCGCTGGCTCTCGCGGGCGGGATCGACCCAGTGGTCTGCCGGGACGGAGAGATCCGCCGCGCGGTGCAGATCCTCTCGCGCAGGACGAAGAACAACCCCGTCCTGGTCGGCGAGCCGGGCGTGGGGAAGACCGCCGTGGCAGAAGGCCTTGCGCTGATGATGGCCCGCGGCAGGACCACGGCGGAGCTGTCCCAAAAGCGTCTTGTCTCGCTGGACATCCCGTCTCTGCTGGCCGGGACGAAGTACCGCGGCGATTTCGAGGAGCGCGTACGCGCGGTGCTGCGGGATGTGCGCCACGCAGGGGACGTGATCCTGTTCATCGACGAGCTGCATACCGTCGTCGGCGCCGGCAGCGCCGAGGGCGCGATCGACGCGGCGAATATCCTCAAGCCTGCCCTGGGCCGCGGAGAGATCCAGGTCCTCGGGGCGACGACGCCGGAGGAATACCGCCGCTATATCGAAAAGGACGCCGCGCTCGAGCGGCGCTTCCAGCCGGTGCGCGTGGGCGAGCCGGATCGGGAGCAGACCCTGTCCATGCTCCGTTCCCTGCGTCCGGGGCTGGAGCGGCATCACCACGTTCAGATCGCCGACGACGCCCTTGAGGCGGCCTATGAACTGTCCGAGCGCTATATTCCGGAACGGTTCCTGCCCGACAAGGCCATCGACCTGGTTGACGAAGCCGCCTCGGCGGCCCGGGTGGAGGCGCAGCAGCGGGAGGTGGACGCCGCCGCCGTGGCCGACGTGGTCTCCCAGTGGACCGAGGTGCCCGTCAGCCGTCTCGGCGCGGACGAAAAGGCGGAGCTGCTGTCTCTGGCGGATAAGCTCAAGCGCCGCGTGATCGGCCAGGACGCCGCCGCCGAGACGGTAGCGCACGCGATCCGGCGCAGCCGCGTGGGCCTGGGCGATCCGCGCCGTCCCGTGGGCAGCTTTTTGTTTCTCGGCCCCACCGGCGTGGGGAAGACCGAGCTCTGCCGAGCCCTGGCCGAGGAGGTCTACGGCGACAGCGGAGCTCTGATCCGGCTTGATATGTCGGAATATATGGAAAAGCATGCCGTCAGCCGTATTCTCGGCTCGCCTCCGGGCTATGTGGGCTATGAGGAGGGCGGTCAGCTCACCGAGCAGGTGCGCCGCCGTCCCTGGTCGGTGGTGCTCTTTGACGAGATCGAAAAGGCACATGAAGACGTCTGGGGTATCCTGCTGCAGATCATGGACGCGGGAAGGCTGTGCGATGCGGCGGGCCGGCAGGTGGATTTTCGAAACACCCTGATTGTCATGACGTCCAACATCGGTGCCGCAGCCATTGCCGAAGGGCGAGGCACCATCGGCTTCTCCGCCTCCGGGGACGGCGCGGCCCCGGAGGAGCGGGTGCGGGAGGAGCTGCGCGCCACCTTCCGCCCGGAGTTTTTAAACCGCATCGACGAGACCGTGATTTTCCGCCCTCTTTCTGCGGAGGACCTGCGGCGCATCACGCGCCTGCTGCTGGACGAAGCGGCGCAGCGCTTCCGGAAGCTCGGCGTCACGCTGCGCGTGTCGGATGAAGCCATTGCCCTGATCGCCTCCCGCGGCGGAGGAAAATACGGCGCGCGGCCGCTGCGCCGCGCGGTGCAGTCTTTGCTGGAGGACCCGGCGGCGGAACTGCTCCTCTCCTGCGCCGCCGGAGAGGGCGATACGCTCCTGGCGGAAGCCGATGGGGAGGCCATACGCCTGAGGCTGGAAGGAGAAAAGTGAAAAAACTTCCGCCAATCGCTTGACATAACACGGCCGAGAGGATAAAATACCATGATGGTATCATAGGAAAAGCAGGGGAGCTTTTCTCTGTGACGCCGCCTTTCAATTATGATCCGACGGGTTCGCTTGATGGCCTGTCTTATGTGAAAAATTGAAGTAAAGCACCGCCCCGCCACCGCAAAATTGTTGAAGGAATGGAGGTGTGTATGCTTACGATGCCCTGGTATTCATGGATTGTCATTGCCGTCACGGCCGTGGTTTGTTTTCTGCTCGGCTTTCTGTACCGTAAAAAGATTGCAGAGCGTGAGATCCAAAGCGCCGAGGAAGAGGCAAAGCGCATTATAAACGAATCTATCAAGACCGCCGAGAGCAAGAAGAGAGAAGCTCTCGTCGAGGCAAAGGAAGAAATACACAAAAGCCGCTCGGAGTACGAGCGGGAGGAGAAGGCCCGCCGCTCCGAACTGCAGAAGCAGGAACGCCGCCTGCAGCAGAAGGAAGAGAGTCTTGACCGCAAGACCGACGCGATCGAAAAGAAGAGCGAGACGCTCAACAACAAGATCGCCGCGGCCGAAGCGCAGCAGCAGGAGATCGCCCAGATCAAAAAGGGCCAGCTGGAGATGCTCGAAAAGATCTCCGGCTTCTCGATCGAAGACGCGAAGGCCTATCTCATCGACAACGTCAAAGACGACGTTACCCACGAAATGGCCATGAAGGTCAAGGAAATTGAAGCGCAGTACAAGGAAGAGGCGGACAGCCGCGCCCGCGACATCATCGCCACCGCTATCCAGCGCTGCGCCGCCGACCACGCAAGCGAGGTCACGGTCTCTGTCGTCGCGCTCCCCAACGACGAAATGAAGGGCCGCATCATCGGCCGCGAGGGCCGCAACATCCGCAGCATCGAAACGCTCACGGGCTGTGATCTGATCATCGACGACACGCCCGAGACCATCACTGTCTCCAGCTTTGACCCGGTCCGCCGTGAGGTGGCCCGTCTGGCTCTGGAAAAGCTGATCCAGGACGGTCGTATCCACCCCGCCCGCATCGAGGAAATGATCGCCAAGGCGCAGCGCGAGGTCAACGCCACCATCAAGGCCGAGGGCGAGCGCGCTGTTTTCGAAACGAACATCCACGGTCTCAACCCCGAGATCATCAAGCTGCTCGGCCGCATGCGCTACCGTACCAGCTACGGTCAGAATGTGCTGAACCACTCGATCGAGGTCTCGCACATCGCGGGGCTGCTTGCCTCCGAGCTGGGTGTCGACGTAAACATCGCCAAGCGCGCGGGCCTGCTGCATGACATCGGCAAGGCCATCGACCACGAGGTCGAGGGCAGCCATGTCTCCATCGGCGTCGATATCGCCCGCAAGTACCACGAGAGCGAAGCCGTCATCCACTGCATCGAGGCCCACCACAACGACGTCGAGCCCCACACGGTGGAAGCCTGCCTCGTCCAGGCTGCGGACGCGATCTCCGCTTCCCGCCCCGGCGCAAGACGCGAGAACATTGAGAACTACGTCAAGCGCCTGGAAAAGCTCGAGGAGATCTCCAAGAGCTTCCCCGGCATCTCCAGCAGCTACGCCATCCAGGCCGGCCGCGAGATCCGTATCATGGTCAAGCCCGAGGAAGTCAGCGAGGACAAGATGGTTCTCCTGGCCCGCGACATTGCCAAGAAGATCGAGGACGAGCTGACCTATCCCGGCCAGATCAAGGTCCACGTCCTGCGCGAGACGAAGGCCGTCGATTACGCCAAGTAAGAAAAAAGAAAAGCACACCCTGCCCCGGGTGTGCTTTTTTCAAAAGAGAAGGAGCGGACGATGGATCGCTATCAACTCAGAGACTATATGAACGCCGAGCCGGAGGCCAAGCTGCGCGACCTCGTCAGCAAGCTCATCTATGATGAGATCGTCGCGCTGCACATCGCGCCCGGCGCAAGACTGAACGTCAATCAGATCGCGACCTCTTTGGGCATTTCCCGCACCCCGGTGGCCGAGGCGATCGCCAAGCTGACGGAGATCGGCTTTGTCGTCACCCACCCGGGGCAGAGCGGCAGCTATGTCCTGGACCTGAACCTGACGGACATGATCAGTCTCTACCAGGTGCGCTCCGCCATCGAAAGCGAGGCGGCCGCGCTTGCGGCTTACAGCGCCGACGAGGCCGCGGTGCGCGAGCTGACCGTCCTGGCCGAGGCCTTTCACGACAGCGTCACAAGGCGCGACATCCGCGGCATGAAGGACACGGACATGCCTTTCCACCAGCTGCTGATCGACAGCTGCGGCAACCCCTACCTCAAGCAGAGCTACGAGCTGCTGCTGCCGAAGCTGACGATGTACCAGTCCTCGATGGTCGAGTTCATCGGAAAAACGGGCGGCGAGGACAACCCCTGGATGCCCAGCGTAAAGTACAACCACACCTCGATCATCTCGGCGATCCGTCTGCGCATGCCGGAGATGGCGCGCCGCTCCATGGCCGATCATGTCAGCGCCTCGCTGAGCTTCACCTCTCTCGCCGGCCATGGAGCCGACCCCTTTACGGCGATCAAGGGGAAGTAGTTTTCAGGTAAAGGCTTTATTCCGTGTTTTGTTGGATCTGGGTTTTTTCAGCATCGGAAGACACGGCATATACACGGCATATACATGGATTGACAGGAAAAGCAGAAAAAACGATACGCGGAGGGAATGACCATGAAACGAAAGCTCATTTGCTTGTACTTGCTGGTACTGCTTATCGCGGTGACGGGAGCGGGCTGCGGCCAGCGCGCCCAGGAGGACGTGATCCCGCCGGCCGTGCAGCAGACGCCCCTGCCCGAGGCCGGCGCGGCTCCTGAGAGCGCGGCAGAGACAGAAGTCACACCCGAACCCACGCCGGAAGCAACGCCGGAGCCGACGCCCGAGCCCACGCCCGAACCGACGCCCGAGCCCACGCCCGAGCCGGGAAAAGATCCCCCCGTTATCACCAAAACTCCGACGAGCGAGACGGTCGCCCCCGGCGGGACGGCCTGGTTCATCGCAAGGGCCGACAACGCGACGGAGATCAGCTGGTTTATTGCCAGCCCCGACGGGACAAAGGGCTATAACGCCAAGGACCTTTCTGTCGACTTTCCGAACATCTCCTGTACCGGCGTGGGCGGAGAAACGCTCGGCATAGCCGGGATCGGGGAGGAGCTGGACGGCTGGAAGGTCAAGTGCAAGTTCACCGGCCCCGGCGGCTCGGTCTTCACCGAGGACGCGGAGATCCATGTGGCCGGCAGCTCCAGCCCCTGCCGCTCGCTTGAGGAGGTCATCGTGCTGATCCGCAGCAAGAAGGGTGCCGGGACGGCCGGCGTCGGATTGGCAAACGCCAGCGTAACGGCCCGGATCGCGGACTATTTTGCGGACTCGGGCATCAGCGCGGAGGATGTGAAGACGACGGTACAGCAGTATACCGGGCGTCTGATGTATGAAAACAGGGTGACGTACAAGGAAAATGCCGCCGAGATCCTGGCGACCTTCCGGGGTATCGCCGCAGACCCCGACGCGTTTGATGCCCAGCTCAAGGACAGCGGCTATGAAGCCAAGCATTCCCCCTGGGACGACGAGCGTATTGCCGCCTGCTTTGCCGCGCTGACCATCGAATAACGCGCGCAGGCGGGACAGGGGACCGACCCCTGCCCCTGCAAACAAACCGTGCACAGAAAAGCCAGCATGGGCATTTCCGCCCATGCTGGCTTTTTAATCGCAAAATAAAAACTAAAAGCTCAATCGACCCGCTCGCTGCCCCAGAAGAACAGCGCCACGGTGCCGGGACCGGTGTGGCTGCCGATCAGGTTGCCGATGTTGTTGATCAGCACCCTGCCGTCAAGCTTCGGAAAGCGCGCCTCGACGAGATCGGCCACGGCGCGGGCGTCTTCGTAACAGGCGGACATGGAGATAAAGCACTTGCCGGAATAGTCGGTGCCGCCCTCGGCGCACTCCTCCATCTTCTTGACGATCTCGCGGATGACCTTTTTCTTCGTGCGGATCTTAAAGCGCGGGATCAGCCGCCCGAGATTGTCCATGTTCATCAGCGGGCAGATCTCCAGAATGCCGCCGAACACGCCCGCGGCCTTGGAGATGCGGCCGCCCTTGACAAAGAAGGTCAGGTCGGAGGAGAAGAACCAGTGGTGGACCTTCAGCCGGTTTTCCTCGATCCAGGCGGCAAGCTCCTCAGCGGACAGACCCTCGTCGCGCTTGGCCGCGGCGGTGTCCATCAAAAGACCGTAGCCGGAGGATGCGCCGAGCGAGTCGATCACATGAACCGTGCGCTCGGGATAGCGTTCCTTTAAGATCAGCGCGGCGTTGCGGGCGGAATTGATCGTGCCCGAGATGCCGGAGGAGAGGCACACATGCACCACGTCCTTGCCCTCTTCCAGGAAGGGGGTGAAGAAATCCACGTATTCCGAGACGTTGACCTGCGCGGTGCGGGTGTCGGCGCCTTCGCTCATGCGCCTGTAAAATTCGTCAAAGGGGATCGTCTGGCCCAGGTCGTCGGGGTACTCTGCACCGTCAAGGGCATAGTGAAAGCAGACGTAACGGACGCCGATGCGCTCAAAGTGCTCCTTGGACAGGTCGGCGGGGGAGCAGCAGCTCAAAATATACTCGCTCATAATTCTCATCCTTTCGCAAGAAAGTTGCTATACAATCACACCGTAAGCGTAACCGCTGCGCCCTTTTTTTTCAAGCTACCCTGCCGGCCTTCGCTCTACGAAACAAAAAGACGCGCGTAGAGCATCAAGACCATGCTCTACGCGCGAAAAAAGAACACTCTACGATTTGTAGACCTCAGGTCTTTTCGGTCTTTTTCTCCTTGGCATGCTTGCGGATGCGCAGGTTGCAGGCGAGGAAAACCAGCACTTCGGCGGGAACGAGGATCAAAAACAGCTGCCAGGGATTGGCTGTCGGCAGGGTGAAATAGACGATCAGGAACAGCGAGGCCACGAACAGGGCGATCACATACTGCAGATGCCGCGTGCGCTTGAAAACGCAGATCAGGATCATGTAGACCAAAATCGCCGCGCTCAGCGCGAAGAGAAACAGCCGCCACTCGACGATGTTCATCAGCCACAGCGTGACAAAGGTGATCAGAAAGGCCGTCAGCGTGCCGACCACGGCGATGGCGATAATGCGCTCGACGCTGTAGCTGACCTGCTCCACCTCGTTTTCCTTCGGCTTTTCCCACTTGTCGTGGGACGAGAGGATAAAGTCCACGCTCACACCGAAGATCTCGGCCAACTGCGTCAGCACATAGGCGTCGGGGATGGCCTCGCCGCGCTCCCACTTCGAGATGGTCTTGTCCGAATAGTTCAGCATCGCGCCCAGTTCGGCCTGTGTCAGGCCTTTTTCCGTGCGGAGCTTTATAATATTGCTTGCCGAAACAAGCTTCAACTCGTTTAATTCCATGAAGAGCTCCTTTGCTCTTAAAACAAAAACCTGTTTGCTTGCCTCATTTTATCTGTTCCCCCTGGGCAAGTCAAGGGAAAAAGTTGAAACAAATTGTGACTTCGGATATAATCAAAGGAGGGGAAGACATGTTCAGCCCAGAAGCCGGAACGGCCGTGCCGGGAAGAAAGCCCGGCGATTATTTTCGCTGGCTGAAGGTTTGCGGCGGCTGCCTGCGCGTCCTGCTGCGCAGCGGCCGGAAGCGTGCGCCGCACGGGCCGAAGGGACGGCTTCGCGCCCTCTTGGGCAGCCTGGTCCTGACACAAAACGACGCACAGGAGACGCTGCTGAGCGGCTTTCCCGGACTTGTCGCCGTACCGGAGGCGCTTTTTCCCCTCCAGGCGGGGAGCCGCCTGACCCGATTTCCGCCTGCCGGAAAGGGAGAGGAGCCATTCTCCGCTCTGCGCCAGCTGGAAGAAAAGAGCGGCAGGCGCTTTGACTGGGACGCGTTTTTGTCGGCCTGCGAGAGACGAAACCGCCGCACGCGCGCCCTGCTCTGGCTCAGCGAGCACCTCCGCCGCCGCGCCGGCGCGCCGCTGAATACCGCCTCTGCCCAGGCCGCCCTGGCCTCGCTTGCGGAAGAGCTCAGCCACAGAAAGGAATGAACCGACATGAAAAAAAGATGGCTCATCGCCTGCACAGCGATCCTGCTGCTGGTGATCCTCGCCTGCTGCAGCGGCATGGGCAAAGGCGGCCCTGCCGCCCCTTCGGAAACGCCCGCCGCCGCGCCGGAGAACGGAGAAACCGCCCCCGAGCAGACGGAAGCGGCGCTGCCGTTTACGACCACCGCCTTCGACGGGACGGAAGTGGACGAGAGCATCCTCTCCGGGGCCTCCGTCAACATGGTCAACTTTTTCGAGCCCTGGTGCCCGCCCTGCATCGCCGAGCTGCCGGAGCTGCAAAAGCTTTATGAAACGTACGCAGACCGGGGCTTCAACCTGATCGGCGTTTACTCGACCGAGGAGGGGACTGCCTCCGTGCTTGACGAGGCGGGGATCGGCTATCCCGTCCTGCGGTATACCGAGGCCTTCGACGTCTTCCAGACCGGCTATGTGCCGACCACGGTCTTTCTCGACGCCTCCGGCAAGCAGATCGGCGAGACGGTGGTCGGCGCGCGCTCCTACGAGCAGTGGGAGGAGATTGTAAAGGAGCTGCTGGGATGAAAAACACCCTCACATGGTTCCTGCTTGCCGCCGCGGCCGCGCTGACGGGCGCGGGACTGTGGCTGGGGCAGCATGCCCTCGTGCTGCAAAAGGCTGTGCGCGTGTGTCTCGAGTGCGTGGGGATCGGCTGAATATGACGGACAGAAAGAGATTTTCGATCCAGGCTGCGGCAACCCTGCTGCAAAACGCCAATCTCCGGGGCTTCTTCACCGGGCGGATCTACCAGGGCGCGTCCAAAAGCGTCTGCGTCCCGGGGCTGAACTGCTATTCCTGCCCGGGCGCGGTCGGCGCCTGCCCGCTGGGTTCGCTGCAAAGCTTTCTTGGCTCGCGGCCCGTCAAGCTTCCCTATTACGTCATGGGATTGCTGCTCTTTTTCGGCGCGCTGCTCGGCCGCGCGGTCTGCGGCTTCCTCTGCCCGATCGGGTGGCTGCAGGAGCTGCTCCACCGCATCCCTTTCCCGAAAAAGCTCCGGGGTGATCGCGCGTCGGGCCCGCTGCGCAAGCTGAAATATCTGATCCTCGCCCTAACGGTGACGCTGCCGCTCTTCTTTGCGCTCACGCCCTTCTTCTGCAAATACCTCTGCCCGGCGGGGACGCTCGCGGGGATCCTCCTCGCCCTGGCCGACGCGGCGGTCCGCCCGCTGCTCGGCGGCATCTTTGCCTGGAAGGCGGCGGTACTCGTCTCCCTTGTCGCGGCGAGCCTGCTGGTTTTCCGGCCGTTCTGCAAATACCTCTGCCCCCTCGGGGCGGTCTACGGTCTGTGCAACCGCTTTTCGCTCTACCGCGGCGAGGTGGACGCGGACAAATGCATCCGCTGCGAGAAGTGCGCCGCGGCCTGCCGCATGGGCGTGGAGCCCCAAAAGGCGATCAACAGCGCCGAATGCATCCGCTGCGGCGACTGTGCGCGCGCCTGCCCCACCGGCGCGATCCGCATGGGATTTCGTACGGCGCGGTCGGAGAGAGGCAAAAAAAGCATATGATCTGCCGACGATCCGTGAGGCGAATTCGTGTATCTTCTCGAATTCGCCTCATTTTTTCTGCCTGCCGGTCTGCCCCGCCGGGAAGCCGCGGCATCCCCGAAGCGTGGGCATTCTTTTACAATACCTCTTGACACACAATACTATGCGTGGTATAGTATTACGCGAAAGGAGGTATTGCCGATGCTGGACGCACAAATGAAGCGCGGTCTGCTCGAAAACTGCGTGCTTGCCGCGCTGGCGCGGGGCGATTCCTATGGCTATCAGATCGTGAAGGACATGTCCTCCTTTGTTGCGGTCACCGAATCGACGCTCTATCCGATCCTCCGCCGCCTGGAGGGCGCCGGGGCGCTTTCGGTCTACAGTGTGGAGCATAACGGCCGTCTGCGCAAGTTTTACCATCTCACAGACGCGGGCCGCCGCCAGCTGGAGAGCTTTGCGGCCGACTGGGGGGAGCTTGCCGCCATGTACGATTTTATCCGGGAGGGACTGGGCCATGAATAAACAGGAGTATCTCGACGCGCTGCGCCGCGCGCTTGCGCAGATGCCGGGCGAGGAAAAGGAAAAGCAGATCGCCTATTATGACGAGCTGATCCAGGACATGTGCGAGGACGGCATGAGCGAGACCGAGGCCACGGCCCGCCTGGGCGATCCGGACGCCGTGGCGCAGGAGCTGCTTGCGGCGCTGCCGCTTTCAACGCTCGTCAAGACCCGTGTCAGACCGAGCGGCGGCTTTTCTCCGCTTGTAATCGCGCTGCTCGTGCTCGGCTTTCCGCTGTGGTTCCCGCTGCTTGCCTCCGTCTTTGCCGTGGTACTGAGCCTGCTCATCACGCTTTGGGCGCTTTTTATCAGCTATGCCGCGGTGGTGCTTGCGCTTGGCCTGTGCGCGGTCGCGACGCCTCTGGCGCTTGTTTTCGGCTTTGCTGAGGGCTCGCCGCTGGTGCTTATCGGACTGGCGCTGACCTCCGCGGGACTTTGCGTGCTCGGCGCACTGCTGATCCCGCCGCTTTTTCGCGGCCTTGCAGCACTGTGCCGCGCCGTTGTACGCGGTGTGAAATCGATCTTTATCAAAAAGGGGAGATAAAAGATGAAAACGGGAACCAAAATCTTTCTCTTGATCGGTATTCTTTTGCTTGCCCTCGGCCTTACGATCCTGCAGATCGCCAATCACCGTGGCATAAGCTTCAACGCCGGCCTTGTGAGGGTGCCCGGAATCCATACCGTATCCGACCTCAACTATGACCAAAAGGGGTATACAGTCCTGACAGACGGGGAGGAGAGCTTTCCGGCCGGGGAGGTCCGCGCGCTGAAGCTCGATTGGAACGCCGGCGCCGTGGACGTGGAGCGCTACAACGGCAGCACCGTGCTGGTGCGCGAGGAGGCAAAGCGCGCGCTGAAGGAAAACGAGTGCCTGCGCTATAAGCTCTCAGGCGGCGAGCTGTCGATCCTGCCCTGCGCCAACCGCGTCAGCAACATGCCCGAAAAGCATCTGACGGTCTTCATCCCGCAAGGTCTCGTGCTCGAGGGTCTCGCCGTGGATGTCTCCTCCGCCGACGTAAAGGTATCCGGCGTCGAGACAGAGAAGACGATCCTTCTCGAGTCCGGCTCCGGCGCGCTCCACGCCGAGGACTGCCGCTGCGCGGAGCTGAGCCTGGAATCGAGCTCCGGCGAACAGCGCGTCCTGCGCACGGAGGTCGGCGGCGCGCTCAGGAGCGAATCCGGCTCCGGCGCCTTCCGGGCTGAAACCCTCGTCTGCGCCGAAGCCGATATCGAAACGACCAGCGGCGAGCAGAGCTTTGACGGCCTGCGCTGCGACAGACTCAAACTCTCCGCCTCCAGCGGCGCGATCCGCGGCACGGCGCTTGTCTGCGGCTTTGTCGAGAGCGAAAGCTCCTCCGGCAAGGTCTCCCTGACCTTTGCCGCCGCGCCCGCCGGCATCGATATCGAAACCAGCTCCGGGGACGTGACGCTCACGCTCCCGCGGGGGACGGGGATCAACCTCCTCTTCGACAGTTCCTCCGGAAGACTCGGCGGCGAGCTGGTCCGCGGCGATCTCCCCATCGACGTGGAGACCTCCAGCGGCAATCTTACGATCGAATACCGCTGAGGCGAATATGAAAAAAGCTCCCCTTCGGATCATCCGAAGGGGAGCGCTTTTTATCGGGAAAGGCTTGCGGGATCAGGCAAGCGCCTCGCGGAGCACCTTGCCCAGTCTCTTGATGCCCTCGACGATGCGCTCGTCGGTGGCGTTGGAATAGTTCAGTCTCATGCAGTTCCTGGTCGTGCCGCTGGGGTAGAAGCCGGAGCCCGGCACATAGGCCACGTTCTGCGCCATCGCCTTGGGGGCGAGCTCACGGGTGTCGATATAATCGGGCAGCTCGACCCAGGTGAACAATCCGCCGTCCGGGTCGGTGAATTTGGCCTCGGGCGGGAACTCGGCGCGCATGGTGTCGATCATCAGCTGGCAGCGGCGCTTGTAGACCGCGCGGATCTTTTCCACGTGCGCGTCGATGTCGAACATGTCGAGATACTTCGAGATGACGAGCGCGTTGATCGTCGGGGTCTGCAGCGCGGAGGCCTGCATGATGAGGTTGACCTTTTCCACGACCTCGTGGCTGGCGTTGATCCAGCCCATGCGGAAGCCGGGGGAGAGGATCTTGGAGAAGGTGCCGAAGTAGATGATCAGATCCTTGGTGTCCATGCTGCGCAGCGCGGGCAGGAACTCGCCCTTGAAGCGCAGATCTCCGTAGGGGTTGTCCTCGATCGTGGGGATCTCGTACTTGTTGATGATCTCCATAAACTGCTTGCGGCGTTCAAGCGGCATCGTGCGGCCGGAGGGGTTCTGAAAATCGGGGATGACATAGATCAGCTTGACGTTTTCCGTCGTGGCAAGCACGCGGTCCAGTTCTTCCATGATGATGCCGTTTTCATCGGTCGGCACCTCGACAAAATTGGGCTGGTACTGCTTGAAGGCGTTGATCGCGCCGAGATAGGAAGGACTTTCCAGCACGACGACGTCGCCGGGGTTGAGAAACAGCTTGCCGATAAAATCAAGGCCCTGCTGGCTGCCGGCCGTCAGGATCAGGTGGTCGGCGTCGGTATGAATGTTGTTTTTCGCTTCCAGGCGTTCGGCGATCTGCTCGCGAAGGTGCTTTGGCCCTTCGGTCACACCGTACTGCAGTGCGGCGGTGCCACACTCGTCCATCACGGCGTCCATCGCGGCCTTCAGGTCTTCCACCGGGAAGAGCTCGGGCGCGGGCAGACCGCCGGCGAAGGAGATGATCTCGGGCCTCGCGGTGAGCTTGAGCAGCTCGCGCACGTCCGAAGCCCTGATATTATCCATGCGGTCGGCAAAATTTACCATTTTCGTCCTCCTCTTTTTCGCTTTATTGTGAAAATATACTATGCTATTTTCTTTATAACATAAAACGGGGCCGATGTAAAGGCAGAAAAGGGCAGCTTATTTCTTCAGCAGCTTCCGGAGAAAGCCCTTTCGTTCGCCCGATTTCTCCTCTTCCCATGTCAGCTCGCCCCAGGCCTGGGGCCCGAGGTATTTCAGCACGGCCACCTGCGGCTCCATGTCCGGCGTGACGGTAAAGGTGTCGGCAGGGTAGTAGTGGATGAAATCCGGGGATTCAAACTTGTCCGTAAACTCCTTGACAGATTCCAGCCGGTGCGCGCCGCGGTTGCCGTCGCGGTAGTGCATCGGAATGATGACCTTGGCCATGATCTCATCGGTGGCTCGCTTGGCCTCCTGGGAGGGGAGCGCGGTGATGGATCCGGCGCAGATCATGCACACATCCGCACCGAACAGACGGGAGATCTGCCCGCCGTCCAGCTGTGTGCCGAGATCGCTCATGTGCACCAGCTTATAGCCGTCGGCCTCTAAAATATGGATCGTACAAAAGCCGCGCCAGTTTCCCAGCTTGAACTCATGCGGCACCTTCAGCGCCGTGATCGCAAACGGGCAGTCGCTCTCCGGCCTGCCGGAGAGGTGGACACCCTCGCGGTAGTTGTGGCCGAAATGCTCGTGGCTGATCAGCAGCTTGTCCGCTTTTACGCGCAGCTTCGGGTAGCCCGCCGTGTAATCGCTGTTATAGGGGTCGATCAGGATCGTATACCCTTTGTAGGTGATGGCAAAGCAGGCGTGTCCCAGCCACTTGATCTCTATCATAGTATTTCCTCATCCCTCCATGATATGCAGTGCGCGGATCGCGGGATTTTCGATGCGGGACTGAATCTCAAAAGCGTGCTTTTCCAGGTAATCGCCCTCGCCGGAGCACAGCTGCTGGGCACAGAGCTGGCGCAGCACGCTCGCGCAGATATCCTCCACAAGCTGCTTCTTCAGCACGTCCGCCTCGCCGCCGTTCTCGCCCGTCAGCAGAAATTCCAGCGGCTCTGCCATGTCGCTGAGCAGCGGAAGGTCTCTCATCGCCCGCAGCGTCCATTTGTAATAGGGCATGTGGCGGCGGTTGAGCAGAAAGACCGTCTCCGCCGCGGCCCGGACGAATTCGTCCAGCGCCAGCATGGCTGCCCCCGCCTCGCCGTGAGAAAGGCAGCGGGCGTAGTTATACTGCCCCGCCTGCGCCATGCCGATCACGCGCGCGGCAAGCTTTTTGCGCCGCACGTCCTCCGGCATGCCGCTTATCAGCGTTTGGCGCACAGCGGAAAACGCGCCGAGATCGTCGCGCCAGACCTCGCCGTTCGTCGCCTCGGCCAGCGCCCAGGACGGCAGCGAAAGCCACTGCTGCCAGCTCTCCGGCGCGCCGGAAGAGCCGGTATAGCGCCGGTAAAAGTCGCTGATGCGCCGCACGCCCAGGCTCTCCTCGGCCATGGCGCTGCGGGCCGAGGAGGAGCTGCCCGTCAGCTCCCGGTAGGCGCGCGAGAGCGCTACAGAGATCGCCGCATCGTCCTCGTCGGTCAGCCAGAGGCAAAAGCCTCTTTCAAAATCGTGGTCGCGCGAGAGCGCGTCGTCAAAGCCGAAGCACTGCGACCCGTGCCCCGCAAGGCCCACGGCGATACGCCCCTCAAAAGCGGGAAAACGGGTGCGGATCATCTCGCGCCCGAAGTCCTCATAGAACTGTCTTGCCTCGTCAAGTCCGCGCATGGATGTTTCGAATCCTTTCCTTCAAATCGGCGGCGTACAGAAAGAAGCCCAGACGGTCGAACACCGGCAGGCACTTCGAGGCCATAAAGGCGTAATAACCGTCGCGCTTCAGCGCCGGGTCGTCCAGCGCCTCCCAGGCCTGTTCGAGACAGTCTGCGATACGCGGATCCTCCGGATCGGCGCTGTCGTACATCTCCGCCATGCTGCACAGCGTCACGGCGATCTCGTTCTGTCCCCCGGGCAGCTTTTCCAGGATCGCAATGGCTGCGCGGAACAGCTTCTCAGCCTGCTCCATCTCGCCGACGGCCATAAGAGATTGGGCCATGTTGTTGTAAAGCCCCGCAAAGCGATAGTCGTGCGGGTCAAGCTGATCGGCATAGACCCGGCTGACATGCCGGAAAACGGGCAGGGCGTCTTCGTGAGCGCCAAAGCAGCCCATCGTCGTGGCGGCGTTTAAAAGCACCGTCGCGCCCGAAACCGTGCGCCCCATGCCGTGCGCCTTGATGATCTCAAGCGCGTCGGACACGGCGGCAAGCCCCTTTTCGGCGTCCATGCTGCGGCGGTACTGGCCCAGCAGCTCGCTGAGCATCGAGAGCTCTCCGCGCCAGTCGCCGATTTCTGCGGCCTCGGCCCGCTTCCCCTCGAGAAAGCTCTGAGCCTCGCTCTCGCGGCTCGCGGCGTACAGCGCGTCCAGCGCACGGATCGCGGCGGGCACGTCAAGGCTGCGCCCGCAGGGCTCACAGTCCGGCACGCCGGTATATTCACTTGCGTCAAAGCAGCAGCGCATCTGTGTCTCCTCCTTGCATCGAAGGCCCTTTTGCTATATAATGAAGTACTATATAAGAAGATTGGTATTATTCTATAATAAAAAACCTTGGATTTCAATACGGAGCGTGTGCTATGGAGCAAGACCTGTCCTGGGGCGAGCGGGCGCTTGCAGGCGTCGAGCGGCTGCGGCAAAAGGATTTTGATGTGCGCGGGCGCGTCAGCGCGCTGCTGCTGGAGCTGCGCGGCGCATATTATACGGACGAGAGAAAATGGCGCGTCATGGCCGAGGAGGACCTGCGCGCGCTGTGGCGCAGCGGCGTCCACGACCATATCGGCGGCGGCTTCTTCTCGGCAAGCGGCGATCGCGAGTGGCTGCGGCCCAGCTTTGAAAAGCGCCTGGACGACAACGCCGTTCTCGCCTTTCTCTATACCGAGGCATGGGAGAGCGGACATATGCCTTTCTACCGCGACGCAGCGGAGGAGGCGCTGGACTTCTGCCTGCGGGATCTGGCGCTGCCGGGAGGGCTTTACGCAGCGGGCCTGCGCGCCTCGGATCCGGCCACGGCGAAAGGCAACCCCTTCCTCTTCACGCCGGCGGAGATCTGCGAAATCCTCGGTGAGGAGGACGGACGCCATTTTGCCGAATGCTATGACATCACTTCCGAGGACAATTGTCCCGGCGGCAGCATTCCCAACCTTTTGCTCAACGAGCGCTGGCACCTCCTTCCCCCCGGCTATGACGATTTCCGGGAAAGACTGCGTCTCACGCGTGCCGCGTGCGCGGGACTGGTGAGAGATACGCGCGCCTTTGTCTCCTGGAATGCGCTGCTTCTGTCCGCGCTGGCGAAGGCGGGCCGCGTCTTTTCCGACAAACGCTATCTTGCCGTCGCCGCGTCTTTGGCCGACAGGCTTTCCGAAGCGGAGAGGAGCGACAGCGCCGCGTGCGCAGCGTTTGCCTTTGCGCAGACCGAGCTGTATGATGCCGATTTCGACCCGGCGCACCTCACGGCCGCTGCTGCGGCCGCGGAGAGACTGGGGGATCCGGCGCATCTGTGCAAAAAAAGCGTTTCGGAGGCTCAGGATCGGACGCTTTCGCTCGCCGCGCTGGGCTTTGACGCGCTCTGGCGCCTCACGGACGGGGATAAGTGGCATGAGCGCCGCGGGGCCATATTGCGGGAGCTGATCCGCAACCCAGAGCGCCACGGGCCGGAGAGCCTCGGCGCGCTGTGCGTGCTCCTCTCCGCCGGACATACCGAGCGCAAGCTCCTCTGCGTCACGCCCTCCGCAGAAGCTCCGGAGACGCTGAAAGCCGTCCGCGCACGCTACGCCCCGGATCTGCGCGTATTGGTGAAAACGCCGCAAAACGCTGCGGCGCTAAGCGTTGTCTCGCCCTGGACCACTGAGTTTACAGCGGCGGAGAGACCCGTTTTCTACTCCTGCGCCGACGGCGTCTGGTCCGGCCCCGTGGGCCTTTGAGCAAAGCGGACAAAAAAATTCTTAATTTTTTCAATATTTGTTACCAAAATGAAATTTTTCTCTTGCACTTTTGAAAATTTTGTCGTACAATAAGCGCAACAAGAAATGCTTCTTGGGAGGAACTGGAAAATGAAGAAAAGAGTAATCAGCCTGATTCTGGCGCTTCTGCTGCTTGTTGCCGTACCCGGCCTGACAGCACGCGCGTATGCCGACGCGTCTTATTTCACCTATAAGATCGTCTCCGGCGACAAGATCAACACGATCTGCACGAAGAACGGCCTGACGTATAATGACACCTGCAAAAAGGCGATCATCAAGCTCAACGGCTATGAGGATGACGAGGATTTCTCCACGCTGTACGTAGGCAAGGAGATCAAGCTTCCCGCCTCCGACGCCGATGCGGCTGCTGTCGTAAAGGGTGAGAAGACGACGCTTGTCAGCGGCCCCGCAAAGAAGGCCGAAACCGCCGCGACCACCACGTCTGCCAGCGGGGATACCCAGGTCTACACCATCAAGAGCGGCGACACGGCCATCAGCATCTGCAAGGCTCTGGGGCTCGACTTTGTCAAGTGCAAGGCTGCGATCATGAAGCTCAACAACTTCGCCACCGATTACAGCTTTTTGACCTTCAAGGCCGGCAACAAGCTCGTCCTGCCGGCGTCTGATGATGTCGCGGCGAAGCTGGCTGCCTCCACGGGCACGGCCACGGGCAGTGCCACGGCCACGACTGCGACGACCACCGCCGCGACCGGGACGGTCACGCTCGGCGCCACGGACGGCGTTGCTGCCTATCTCGTTCCGCACGTCGTCAAGGCGGGCGAGACGATCTACGGCATCTGTGTGGAGAACGGCATCGATTTTGCGAAGTACTTCAACTTCATCATGCAGGCCAGCGGCATCACCTATGCCACCAGCCTGCGCGCAGGCAACGTCCTTTACCTGCCCAGCACCACGGCGTCCTCCGGCTCGATGAGCATTGTCTCCCACACCGTCAGGACCGGCGAGACCACCTACGGCATCTGCCAGGATCTGGGCATCAACTACGGTGAAAAGGCCGCGATGATCGCAAGCCTCAACCCGGGCAAGAACCTCTCCGCGATCCGCACGGGTCAGATCCTGCTCTTCCCGGCCGGCTCGGCCAGCGGCGCGATCTCGACCGGCACCGCCGCCACCGGCAAGACCGGCACGGCCACGGCGGCAGGAAGCAGCGGCTACGGCGGCGGCTACACGCCCGCTGCGGCCAAGGACGCCAAGACCCCCGAGGCCTTCAAGGCCAAGGAAGGCGTTCTGTACTACCTCAAGGAGATCACCATCGCGAAGGACGACACGGCCTATGCTCTCGTCAAGGCCGCCGGCTTTGATTACACCACCTACTATGCCGATGTTCTGCTGAGCGTGAACAATCTCTCCAGCTTCAACGGCCTCAAGGAAGGCAACAAGATCCTGATGCTCTCCTCCAGCGCCGCCGGCGCGAAGTACGCCGTTACCGGCGTCAAGGTCAAGGACGGCGACACCGTCATCAAGATGTGTGACGACGCCGGCATCAGCTACAGCGAGAACATGACGCTGATTGCGAAGCTCAACTCCGGCCTGAACTTCAACAACCTCAAGACGGGCGACATCGTCGTTCTGCCGAAGAAGGCCTGAGGAAAAACCGAATAACCGAAAAAAATCCCGGGTCTGCGGAGGCAGACCCGGGATTTTTTTGACTGGCCGCAAGATAGAAAAGAGGAAAGGTTAAAAGCTTTCCTTCACATACCGGACCACGTAATCACAAAAACGTCTGGTGGCCGGGCCGGGATGACCGCCGGCGGCAAAGGCGATACCGATCGTGCGTTTGGACTCCGGCACCAGGGGCAGTGTCAGCACGTTGTCGTGCCGCCCCTTTAAGAGCAGCTCCGGCATGATGCTCATTCCCAGCCCCTGCTCGACCATGGCAATGATGGCATAGTCGTCCTTGGTGTAAAAGCGGACGTTGGGCTTGACGCCGGCGGCCTCCAGAGCGCGGCGCGCGTCGTGGTCGGAGCTTTGCAGCAGGGAAATGAAGGGCTCGCGCTCACACTCCACCAACGGGAAACGCGGATAGCTGGCAAAGCGGCTGTCCCGCGGCAGGATCGCCAGCAGCCGGTCCTCCATCAGCGCAATGCACTCGCTGCCCGCCTCACAGGGCAGCGCCACGAAGCCGATATCCACGCTGCCGTCCGAGAGCCATTCGTTCACGTCGTGATAATCGCCGTTGAGCAGCCGAAAGGAGACCTGCGGATAGTCACGCTGAAACTCCTTGAGCACCCCCGGCAGCCAATGCACGGCGACCGAGGTGAAGGCGCCGATCCGTACCGTGCCCTGATCCAGCCCGCGGATCGACGCGGCCGTCTGTTCAAGCTGCTCCCCGGCGGAGAGCAGCGAGCGCACGGCGGGAAGCAGTCGTTCACCCTCATCCGTCAGCCGGATGCCGGAGCGGGCGCGCCGCAGCAGCCGGAAGCCGAGCTCACGCTCCAGCGAGCCGATCGCATGGCTGACGGCCGACTGGGTGCAGCCCAGAGCCTCTGAGGCCCGGGTCACACTGCCCAGCTCCACGGCTGTGATCAGCGCGCGGTATTTCTCGATCATGTCGCGTCTCCTTCTTCCTTTTTTTATGAAAAAAATTCATAATAAGATGAATAAAATGATAGCTATTTCTATTATACTTGCCTTTTTTCAAAAATCAACCGCTTTAGCGCGAAAAAGCGCTTGCGCGAAAAAAGACGTCCGGTATAATGCAGACATCGGAAAAAAGGAGTGTAGCAGACCATGAGCGGAATGATTTATGTACTCGGCGCCATTGCGGTCTACCTGATCGGCATGCTGGCGATCGGCTTTGCCTACTCGAAAAACAGCAGCAGCGAAGATTTCTTCCTCGGCGGACGCCGTCTCGGCCCGGTAGTCACGGCCATGAGCACCGAGGCCTCGGACATGAGCGCCTATCTGCTGATGGGGGTGCCGGGGCTGGCCATGTTCTGCGGTGTGGCCGAGGCAAGCTGGACGGCGATCGGCCTTGCCGCGGGCACCTATCTCAACTGGCTGATCGTGGCGCGCCGCCTGCGCCGCTTCAGCGCGGTGACGGGCAGCATCACGGTGCCGGAATTTCTCTCCCGCCGCTTCCGTGACGACACCCGTGTCATCGAAACGATCGGCGCGCTGGTCATCATCGTCTTTTTTGTACCCTATACCGCCTCGGGCTTCGCAGCCTGCGGCAAGCTGTTCAACAGCCTGTTCGGCTTTGATTACGAAAAAGCGATGCTGCTCTCCGCCGCGGTCATCGTGGCCTACTGTGCCTTGGGCGGCTTCATGGCCGCTTCGGTGACCAGTCTGATCCAGTCTCTTGTCATGACGGCGGCGCTTATCATTGTGCTCTTTTTCGGCGCGAAGACCGCCGGCGGCTGGGGCGCGGTGCTGGACAACGCGCGCTCCGTTCCCGGCTATCTCTCCCTTGGCGCGTCGACGGACATTCTCTCCGCCTCGGCAGGCCGCTACACACCTTTGATGGTCGTCTCGACGCTTGCCTGGGGTCTCGGCTACTTCGGCATGCCTCACATCCTGCTGCACTTCATGGCGGCTCGTGACGAGAACGAACTGAAGATCTCCCGCCGCGTGGGCTCGGTCTGGTGCGTCGTCTCTCTGGGGGTGGCGGTCATCATCGGCCTCGTCGGCTTCGCCATGGCCCGCACCGGGGCGATCGCCCTGCCCGCCACGGAGAGCGAGGCGGAAAACCTGATCGTCCGCACCGCCGCGCTGATCGCTGAAAACGGCGCGCTTGCCGCGATCGTCGCGGGCCTGATCCTCGCGGGCATCCTGGCCGCCACGATGTCCACCGCCGACGCCCAGCTGCTGGCCGCCGCCTCCGGCGTGACGCAGAATCTGCTGCGGGACGTCTGCGGCGTCAGACTTTCCGAGAAAAAGAACATGCTTGCCGCGCGTCTCACGGTCGTGGGCGTGGCGATCCTCGGTGCGATCTTCGCCAGCGACCCCGACAGCTCGATCTTCCGCGTGGTGTCCTTCGCCTGGGCGGGCTTCGGCGCGACCTTCGGCCCCGTGATGCTGCTGGCGCTGTTCTGGAAGCGCTGCAACAAATGGGGCGCCATGAGCGGGATGCTTGCCGGCGCGGTGATGATCTTTGTGTGGAAGTACCTCATCGCCCCTCTGGGCGGCGTGTTTGCGATCTACGAGCTGCTGCCCGCCTTCGTGTTCTCGGCGCTTGTCATTGTGATCGTCAGCCTCTGCACCGCGGCGCCCGGCCGGGAGATCTGCGAGGAGTTCGACGCCGTCCGCGGCTGAGAGCGAGAACGACGCAGTACGCAAAAACCGTCTCTTGAAAGAGAGACGGTTTTTTGCGCAAAAAGGCACTTGACAATTCAAAAATCTGCGTTAAAATATGTCGCATGCGACATATTTTATGAGGAGTAGATCATGGACCAGACGAACATGCCGATCGGCGTGAAATTTGCGGTGATCCACCGTGCGTTCCGCCGCGAGATGGACACGCTGCTGCGACAAAAGGACTTGACCGGCGCCCAGTTCGGCACCCTGCGGGCGCTGGACTGCCTGGAAAAGGAAGGCAGCGGCGAGATCAGCCAGAGACAGCTGGAGGAGGTCTGCCACAGCGCGCATCCCACGATGACGGAGATCCTCAAGAAGCTGGAGAAGAAAGGCTTCATCGAAACGCAACCCAGCGAGACCGACCACCGCCGCAAGGCGATCCGCCAGACGGACAGGGCCCGCGAGCTGCGCCTTGCCATGTCCCGCGTGGATGAGGAGACCTTTGAAAAATTCTGCACAGGCATGAGCGAGGAGCAGACGAAAAGCCTGGGCGAAATGCTTGACAGGCTGATGAAAAACGCATGCAGCTGCGCCAAAGAGGAGGAAAGAGAATGAGAAATTTCAAAAAGCTGCTGGGCAGCGTGCGGGAGTTCAAAGCGCCCGCGATCATCACGATCATCTTTATCATTCTCGAGGTCTTTATCGAGGTCGTGATCCCCTTTATCACGGCCGACATGGTCAACGCGATCAAGGATGGCGCACCGCTCTCCAGCGTCGTCAGGACGGGGCTTTTCCTCGTCGTGCTTGCCCTCCTGTCGCTTTCCTTCGGCGCGGCGGCGGGCTTCCTGGGCTCCAAGGCCTCATCCGGCTTTGCGCGCAATCTGCGCCATGATATCTACTGCCGCGTGCAGGAGTTTTCCTTTGAAAACATCGACCGTTTTTCCTCCGCTTCGCTCGTCACGCGCATGACGACGGACATCGGCAACGTGCAGATGGCCTTCATGATGCTCATCCGCATCGCGATCCGCGCGCCGCTGATGTTCGCCTTTGCCATTGTGATGGCCTATGTCATGGGCGGCGCGCTGGCCACGACCTTTGTGGTGTTGGTGCCGGTGCTGGCCTTCGGCCTGATCATGATCGCGCGCAAGGCGATGCCGGCCTTCCGCGCGGTATTCCGCAAGTATGACAAGCTCAACGAATCCATCGAGGAGAATGTGCGCGCCATGCGCGTCGTCAAGGGCTTCGCGCGCGAGGAATACGAGAAGGGAAAATTCGGCGCCGCCTCGGACGATATCCGCAAGGACTTCACCTATGCCGAGCGCGTGGTGGCGCTCAACTCGCCGCTGATGCAGCTGTGCCTGTACTTCAATATGATTTTCGTGCTGTCCATCGGCTCCAAGCTTATCATCACGGGCCGCGGCGCGGCGATCGACGTCGGCCAGCTCTCGGCGATGCTGACCTACGGCTTCCAGATCCTGATGAGCCTGATGATGATCTCGATGATCTACGTTATGCTCACCATGTCGGCCGAGTCGATGAAGAGACTCGCCGAGGTCATGGACGAGGAGCCTACGCTCAGAAATCCTGCGGAGCCTGTTTACGACGTTCCCGACGGTTCTGTCGACTTTGAAAACGTCTCCTTCAAATATTCCCGCACCGCGAAGCGGGACGCGCTCTCCGGCGTGAATCTGCATATTGCCTCCGGCATGACGGTGGGCATCCTGGGCGGAACGGGCTCCAGCAAGTCCACGCTGGTACAGCTCATTCCCCGCCTCTACGATGTTACCGACGGCTGCGTCAGAGTGGGCGGACGCGATGTGCGCGAGTACGACCTGGACACGCTTCGCAACAATGTCTCCGTCGTGCTGCAGAAGAATCTGCTCTTCTCCGGCACCATCCGGGACAACCTGCGCTGGGGCAATGAGAACGCCACCGACGAGGAGATGGAGGCGGCCTGCCGTCTGGCGCAGGCGGACGAGTTCATCCGCTCCTTCCCCGACAGCTATGATACGAAGATCGAGCAGGGCGGCGCCAACGTCTCCGGCGGCCAGAAGCAGAGACTCTGCATTGCCCGTGCGCTTCTGAAAAAGCCGAAGATCCTGATCCTGGACGACTCGACCAGCGCCGTCGATACCCATACCGACGCGCTGATCCGCGAGGGCTTCCGGCACTATATCCCGGAGACCACCAAGATCATCATCGCCCAGCGCGTGGCCTCGGTACAGGACGCGGATCTGATCCTGGTCATGGAAAACGGACGGATCGCCGCCTCGGGCACCCACGACGAACTGATGAAAACCAACGACATTTACCGCGAAACCTATCTGCAGCAGAACAAGGGAGGTGAGGAAGCATGAACAAATCCGCTCGCATGGCCGACAAGGGCTCGCTCCTGCGCGTTATCAAAATGTTCTTCGGCTTCTATCCCGTTCTCGCGCCGCTGGCCGTGGCGTGCATCCTCTTTGCCTCCGTCGTCTCCTCGATCCCCTCGCTGTTTATCCAGAACGTGATCGCCATTATCCAAAAATGGGTGGCAAGCGGGGATTGGGTTTCGGCCAAAGCGGAGCTCACGCCCTATCTGATGCTTCTCGGCGGGTTGTATGTGCTGTCCATCTGCGCCCTCACGGCGCAGACCCAGCTCATGGCCTATATGACCCAGGGCTTCCTGGACAAACTGCGCCGCAAGCTCTTCGACGGCATGCAGGACCTGCCGATCCGCTATTTCGACACCCACAAGTTCGGCGATATCATGAGCTATTACACCAACGACATCGACACGCTCCGCCAGCTTGTCTCCCAGACGCTGCCCTCCTTCATCCAGTCCGGCGCGATCGTGC
>CAMHER010000003.1 GCA_946184215.1 uncultured Clostridia bacterium
CCGATCGTGGCAATCCCGGGGTCGATGCCTAAAATCCGCATTTCATCACATCCTTTTGTTATTTTAGCACAGAAGAATACGGAGTTCAACACGAAAAAAGCCCTGCGTCCCATGAGAGACGCAGGGCATAATGAATACGGTCAGGCGCGCGGATGCGCTTTGTTATAGACGTCTTTTAACTGCTTTTTCACAAGCTGAGAGTAAATCTGAGTCGAGGAGATATCGGCATGCCCAAGCATTTCCTGGATTGCGTGAATATCGGCGCCGTTTTCCAAAAGATGGGCTGCAAAAGAGTGCCGCAGCGTATGCGGAGTGATGTCCTTCTCGATATGAGCTTTTTTCTGGTAGTATTTCATAATCTTCCAGAAGCCCTGACGGGACATTCGCTCTCCCGATACGTTCACAAAGAGTGATTCCTCATCCGGAAGCGCGATCATCTGCGGCCGAACCAAGCTGATATAATCCTCAAGTGCCGTCACGGCTTTGGGATACAGGGGAATAAAGCGCTCCTTGTCCCTGCTGCGGCAGCGAACAACGCCGGCAGACAGGTTAACGTCGCTGATATTCAGATCAATCAGCTCAGTCACGCGGATGCCGGTCGCGTACAGAAGCTCGAGCATCGCTTTGTCGCGATATCCCTTGGCGTCGGTACATTGCGGCTGTTCCAGCAGCAACTCCACTTCCCGGCTTGTCAGGATTTGTGGGAGCTTATGCTCACCCTTGTCCGGAACGAGCTTGGAGGATGGATTATCCGTGATCATTTGACGCAGGCAGAGATAGGAATACAGGGACTTGATAGACGCGATACATCTGGAAACCGTAGCAACAGATTTCCCGTTGTTCTTAAGCCATGCTATGTATTCTGCCAGTTCTTCTTCTTTTGCATCCATGATCTCGGTATCATGATGAATTTCCAGATATTCACCGAGCTGACGGATATCTCGCAAATAAGAACTGAGGGTGTTTGCCGAAGCTTTTTTCTCATTGGCGAGATACTGCTTGAATACTTCTATGCACTCGCTGTTATTCAACCAAACGCCCTCCTTTCCGCTTTCCTTAATCATGCCGCAGTTTGGACGTACATAATGATATGATTGACATAACTACAGCGCAGGAACAATATATTACAAATTTGAAAAATAATCAAGTGTTTTTTACGAGAAAAAGCAAAATTTATGTCAACTTTGACATTTTTTGTTTTCTGTGTGCAATATTTTGCGTATGAGTTATTCTCCTGCACAAGATGTAGTTTTTGTGCGTATTTTTTACTGTAGCTCGCAACTGCTCAAAACAAAAATGGAAATTATGTCAACCTCTTCTCCCACGCCTTCTGCTTCGCCTTTTTCGTTCTCGGAGCGGGATCAGCGCCCCGATCAGGCAGCCCGAAAGTGTGAAGCTTGTCATGCTCAGAACGGCGCTGCCGTCAAGTTTACCGGCAGCGAGAAATCCTGCCAGGAGGAACAGTGCCGTCAGGATGATCCCTGTGATCAAGCCAACCAACAGTCGTTTTCTTCCCTGCTTCATGCCGGCCGCGCAGCCCGCTGCGACAGCGGAAAGAAAACTGATGCAGGAGCTTGCGTATCCCATGGTGGATAGTTTTGCACCGTCAGATGCGTACAGAACGGCAGCGCAGCCAAGAAGAGCCAGGCTGCAAAGGCACCAGACTCCGACTGCCCGAATCAAAAAGAATAAATTGATCTGACGTTTTCCTTGTTCTGCCAAAAAAACACCCCCAACAGATATGACAGTAAATCATATTTGTCGGGGTGTCTTTTCATTCAGCAGATTTATTTGCTTTTCTTTGCTTCTTCCGCTTCCATCTTCGCCGTTGTGGAAATGGCCCACTTCTTTGTCTGGATGCGAACGCGGTCCTCGCCGGTCTCGAAGGTGATCGTGTCGTCGGTGATCTGGACGATCTTGCCGATCATGCCGCCGATCGTGATGATCTCATCGCCGAGAGACAGGGAATTTCTCATCTCCTCCGTCTTTTTCTTCTTCTTGTTCTCCGGGCGGATCACAAAGAAATAGAAGACTGCGAACATGATGATAACCATAAGCAGCATGGACATGCCGCCGGAGCCGGCCATTGTAGCAGTGGATTCAAGAAATAAAGTCATATGGGACGTACCTCCAAATTAAACTGCACTTATTATACATAGTTTGATTGGTGATTTCAAGATGGTTAAATGCGAATATCGAGTTTTTGAGAAAATTCCCGTCTGAAAGCATCGAAGCTGTCCGCATCCAAACTTTCGCGGATCTTTGCGGTCAGATCGTTGAAAAAATACAGATTATGCGCAACAGCAAGGCGCATGGCCAGCATCTCTTCGGCCTTGAATAAATGGCGGAGATAGGCGCGGGAATAGCGCCTGCAGACCGGACAGGCGCAGCGCTTATCGATCGGTCCGTCATCCCGTTCGTATTTTTGATTTTTGATGTTGATGATCCCGTCCCAGGTGAAGAGATGTCCGTGTCGCCCATTGCGTGCCGGCATGACGCAGTCAAAGAAGTCTACGCCCCTTGCAACACCCTCAATAATGTTTCCGGGCGTCCCGACGCCCATCAGATAGCGGGGCTTATCCTTCGGCATGTATTCTTCCACTGCTTCGATGGTGTCATACATTTCCTGGTGCGTCTCCCCTACGGCAAGCCCGCCAATGGCATAACCGGGCAGATCAAGCTCTGCGATCCGCTTCATGTGCTCAATGCGCAGGTCATGAAATACGGCGCCCTGGTTGATACCGAAAAGCATCTGCCCGGGATTGACGGCGCCCTCTTCCCTGTTATATTCCGCCAGCGCTGCTTTGCAGCGTTCCAGCCAGCGCGCTGTCCTCTCGCAGGAGCGCTGAACATACTCTTTGGGCGACGGGATCTTAACGCACTCATCAAATGCCATTGCGATATCCGAGCCGAGATTGGACTGAATCCGCATGCTCTCTTCGGGGCCCATGAAGATGTGTCGCCCGTCAACGTGGGAATTGAAATAGACCCCTTCTTCTTTGATTCTGCGCAGGGAAGCAAGAGAAAAGATCTGAAATCCGCCGCTGTCGGTAAGGATCGGACCATCCCAGGTCATAAAGCGGTGCAATCCGCCCATATCACGGATCAGACAATCGCCCGGGCGAACATGCAGATGGTAGGTATTGGAGAGCTCGACCTGGCAGCCGATCTCCTTTAGATCACGGGCGGACAGCGCCCCCTTGATCGCCCCCTGGGTTCCGACGTTCATGAAGACAGGCGTCTGAACGATCCCGTGCGGAGTCTCAAACTCGCCGCGTCGTGCGCGGCCTTGGAGCCGAATCAGTCTATACAAGCTCATTCTCCTTCATATATCAGCATCGCATCGCCAAAAGAAAAGAAGCGGTACCTTTCTTTTACGGCAGTCTCATAAGCATGCAGAATGGTTTCTCTGCCTGCCAGCGCCGAAACAAGCATGATCAGCGTGCTCTCCGGCAGATGAAAGTTTGTAATCAAGGCATCGATACACTTGAAGCGGTAACCGGGATAAATAAAGATATCTGTCCATCCGGAGGAAGGAGAGAGCGCGCCGTCAGCAGAGGCAAAGCTCTCAAGCGTACGGCAGGACGTCGTTCCGACGGCAATAACCCGTCCACCGTTTTTTTTCGTCTCATTTACGATCCGGGCAGTTTCTTCGGGAATCATGCAAAACTCGGCGTGCATAGGGTGATCTTCGATTTCCTCCTCCTTGACGGGGCGGAAGGTGCCGAGGCCCACATGCAGCGTGACATAGCAGAGCCTGACGCCTTTATCGGCAAGCTTTTGCAGCAGCTCCTGCGTGAAATGCAAGCCGGCTGTCGGCGCCGCAGCGCTGCCGACTTCGCGGGAGTAGACCGTCTGATACCGCTCAGCATCGTTCAGCTCCGCTTTGATATACGGCGGCAGAGGCATTTTCCCAAGGCGTTCGAGGACCTCCAGGAAGATCCCTTCATAGTGGAACTGAACAATGCGGTTCCCGCCTTCCGTAACAGCCAAAACTGTTGCTGTCAGCTCGCCGTCTCCGAAGGAAAGCTCCGTACCGGGCTTTGTTTTTCGCCCGGGGCGGCTGAGACATTCCCACTTCCCTTCTCCCAGATCCCGAAGGAGGACCAATTCAACGCTTCCGCCGCTGCTGCGGCAGCCGAGCAGCCGTGCGGGCAGAACGCGCGAATCGTTCATAACCAGGCAATCGCCCTCGTGAAGATACTCCGGCAAGTCATAGAAATGCCTGTGCTCCAGTTCGCCGGTTTTCTTATTCAGGACAAGGAGTCTGGACGCATCGCGCCTCTCCAGCGGCGTTTGCGCAATCAGTTCCTCGGGAAGGTCAAAATAAAAATCTGATTTCTTCATGCCATTACTCCGTTTGGATTTACAGTTGCTCCGATATTATAACAAAGGCTTTTCACATTTTCAATCATGAGCCGTCATGTTTCGCGTCAATGAGGCATAAGATAAGCCGACTTCAGGATTAACAGGAGGGTATCATTGTGAAAACGCCTTTATTCAAGGGTTCCTGCACCGCACTTATCACACCGCTGAATGAGAGCGGGATCGACTATGAACAGTTAAAACGCAACATAGATTATCAGTATGAAGGCGGGACAAGTGCAATCGTGATTTGCGGAACAACAGGTGAAAACGCCACGCAAAGCCAGGAAGAGCACGATGAGCTGGTCCGCGTCGCCGTCAATCACACCGCAGGGCGAATGTGCGTGATTGCCGGGATCGGAAGCAACAACACGGCCCATGCGCTGCGCAACGCTCAAAACGCAAAGGCAGTCGGTGCAGACGGTGTGCTGATGGTCACTCCATATTATAACAAAAGTACGCAAAAAGGCCTGATCGAGCACTTTCTTTTTGTGGCCGACCGCGTTGAAATCCCCATGATCCTCTATAATGTACCGAGCCGAACAGGGATCGGCATCAGCGCAGAAACCTATCAAACTCTCTCGCAGCACCCTAACATCAACGGCGTAAAGGAAGCCTCCGCCGATTTCAGCCTCATCGGCAAAACCCGCGCGCTTTGCGGCGATGATCTTTTCCTTTGGAGCGGAAACGACGACAACACGGTCCCTATGATGGCGATGGGCGCGCTGGGCGTAATTTCGGTGGCAAGTAACCTTGTGCCGCCGGTCGTGGCAAAGCTCTGCGAATTGTGCCTGAGCGGAGATTTTACCGCGGCTACGGAATTATACAGGAAATATGCCGCGCTTTTCTCTGCCTTATTTATTGAAACAAATCCGATTCCCGTCAAAACAGCGATGAGGCTCTGCGGGCAGGACAGCGGGATCCTGCGTCTTCCTCTTACGGCAATGAGCGAGGAGCATCTTTCCACTCTGCAAAAAAGGCTCCATGAAGTCAACCTTTTATAACAATCAGGACGCGCTTTAGAAAAGCGCGTCCTGATCAACCGTTTGTATTTGCAGATCCGAAGAGATTCCCCCTTCACAGTAAACGGCAAGCTGATAGTTGTCAATCCGCTTGTGCCACAGGCGGGCGGCAATCTTACTGTCAAGAACGGAAAAGGAGCTGAGCGGGCAGATCAGCCCAAGCCCCGATGCTTTACAATAGCTTTCCTTCGCGGCCCAGATTTCTGTAAAAGCTGTGTTCTGCTCCGGCGAAGCGAGAATATACTCCCTCTCATCGCGGCAGAAATAACGATCAACAAGCGATGTCTGCGCCCTACGGATCAGCTGTACGTCCGCGCCGATCTCCATGTCGCTGATGGCGCAGAAAACGGCATCCTGTGAATGAGAAAGATTAAAGCAGCACGCTTTCCCTCTCAGGGCTGGCTTGCCGTTTTCTCCTCTTTCAATCACGAGAGGTGTTTCAGGCATGATCCCGCAGTTTTTCATTGCGTATCGCAACAGCAGTTCAGCGCAAAGAGATTGTCTGCGCGAAAGCACATTTCTCTGCGCCAAGAGCTTTTGCTTCCGGTATTCCGAAATCAGCTCCCAAGGCGGATCAGTCAGTTCACCAGAAAGAAAAGTCAAATAAAGCTTTATCATTCTGCCCGCATAGCCTCAATGGTCTTCCCGATCAGTTCCGGAAGCTCCATTTCCAGCATTTCGGCGCCGCGTCGGATCACCTCGCGCGAGCAGCCGGCTGCGAACTTTTTGTCCTTGAACTTCTTCATCACGGACTTCGGTTCCATGTCCGAAATACCAGTCGGCCGCATCAGCGCTGCCGCACCGATCAGCCCCGTCAGTTCATCGGTTGCAAAAAGGACCTTTTCCATATACGCAGTCGGCTCAACATCATAACAAATGCCGTAACCGTGGCTGACGACAGCGTGGATAACATCCTCATCAATCGCCAGCTCACGAAGAAGCTTATCCGCTTTGGCACAGTGCTGGTCAGGCCATTGCTCAAAATCAATATCATGCAGCATGCCGACGGTACGCCAGAAGTCAACGCGGTCAGGATCATATTCTTTGGCAAACTCCCCCATGACCTTGGATACGGTCTCGGCGTGTTGAATGTGAAACGGCTCGCGGTTATACTGCTTCAGCAGTTCCTCGGCCTGCGTAGGTGACGGTATGTAGCTCATGCGGCTGCCTCCTTGATCTTTTTTTGTATGATACCCCATAGGAATGGGCATTTCAATAGAATAATATAAAAAATCGGGCTTTTCAGCCCGATTTTTCATCTTCTTGCGTCGTTGCTCATGTTTTCTTCGGGAGCCGGTGTTTCATCCGTGTTCGAACCGTCTTCATTGTCCATGCCCATCGGACGGTCCGTAGGACGCGGCGTGCTTGTAATATACGGGCTTTCAACGGGCGCGTGCGTTTCACGCGGAAGGTCCGTAACAAGGCCGTCACCCTCCATACCGCAGCCGCAAAGCATAAGCGACAGAACACAAGCAACAAGGCAAAACTTGATTTTTTTCATTTTCTACCCTCCTCATGCTGTGTTAGTATTTGTTTGTACTGCAGAAATATACAGAAGATTTCGCAGTTCGAATTGCCAAACGCCCGAAAGAATGGTAAAATTTTATTATGAGTACATTATTGAAAAACCAAATCCATACCGTTACGATCGACGGCTATACCAGTGAGGCCTACGGTGTTGCCCGTGTGGAAGGCCGCGCGGTTTTTGTGCCGCGCGCTCTGAAAGGAGAAACCTGGCAGATCCGGCTTGTCAAAGTAACGGAGAGTGCTGTTTATGCCCGCGGAGAGATGCTCCTTCAGCCTTCTCCGGAAAGGCGTGAATCGCTGTGCCCTTATTTTGGCAAGTGCGGGGGCTGCGACACATGGCATATGTCTTACGGTGAAGAGCTGCGCTTCAAGCTGGACCGTGTAAACGACGCGCTGAAACACATCGGGCAGCAAACGGTCCTGGCGGAAGAGATCATCGGCAGCGATGCCGTGACAAGATATCGCAACAAAGGGATCTTTGCCGTTGCAGCGCAGGATGGGGCTGTTCAATGCGGCTTTTTTCGAGAACGTTCGCATGAACTGATCCCGGTCGATTCCTGCTTGATTCAAAACGAGTTATCCGAGCGCGCGGCAAAGGCTGTGACGGCTTTTCTCCTCTCTTCCGGAATCGACGCCTATGATGAAGCAAGCGGAAAAGGGACCGTTCGGCATGTCTTTTGCCGTAAGGCTGTGAAAACCGCGGACGCCGTCGTCTGCGTCGTTTCCGCGCGAGGTTTCGGTGATCGGACGCTCTCCCTTGTTGCGGCCATTCGAGAGGCTTGCCCGGAGGCAAGCGGAATTGTGCTGAACATTAACAAGACAAAAGGCAATACCGTTTTGAGCGGAGATTTTTACACGCTTTGGGGACGGGCTGACATGACAGATGAGCTTTGCGGCTCTGTTTTTTCCATCTCACCGCAGGCTTTCTTCCAAATCAATCCCCCGCAGGCGGAAAAGCTGTATAACCGTGCGCTGGAATATGCTGGATCCGGCGAGCTTGCCTTTGACCTTTATTGCGGAGCTGGCACCATCAGCCTCTGTCTTGCGCGGCACTATCGACGCGTGATCGGAGCGGAGATCGTACCGGAGGCCGTCGAGAACGCAAGAGAGAACGCCCGCACCAACGGGATCGAAAACATTGAATTTATCTGTGCCGATGCCGGGAAAGCCGCAGAGACGCTGGCAAAACGCGAGCTGCATCCGGAAGCCGTTGTCGTCGACCCGCCTCGGAAGGGCATGGACGAGAAGGCCATACACGCCATTGCCTCCATGCAGCCTGATCGCGTCGTCTATGTATCCTGTAATCCCGCTACATTGGCGCGTGATATTCTTCGGCTTTCAAGCTGTGGCTATACATTACAAAACGTGACGGCTGTGGATATGTTTCCGAGAACCAGCCATGTGGAGACAGTATGCTGCTTGTACCACCAAAAAGACAAGTTTTTCTCAGTGCCCTATGAGCCGAAGGATGTGAAATAATTAAAGAACTGTGGGGGAAATATGGATATTGGCAGGATCAATGCTTGTCAGATTGAGCAATTATGGGAACTTCAGATGGCATACAAAGCAGAAATCGGGGAAGACAAGCCAGGAGAACAGGAGCGCTCTCGATTGTTGAGCGCTCTCGAAAAAGAACAAATCATCTTTTATGGTGTTTGGAGTGGAAGTATTTTGATTGGATGCTGTTCTGTCACTGTTGGGTTTTCCACTTTTGATTATGCATCAAGCGGTGTATTCGAGGATTTTTATATTCGTCCAGATTATCGGCATCAGGGAATTGCACGCCAATTGGTGCAATTCGCGTATCAGGAGAGCAGCGTTAGTTCTCTGACAGTTGGCTGTGCTGACTGTGACGTGGAAATGTATTATTCGTTAGGGTTCTGTATCTCCTTGGGAAACTTGCTTGCGTTCGGTGATTAAACATATGGAGAATAGTAAGTTGCTTGAAGTTGTTACACCTGGTTTAGCTGATCTGTGGTTCAGAGAAAGCCTCATGGCTGATGAAGAAACCATGTCATACAACCATGCCTGGGGCGGGACCATACCCTTTCCAGAAGATCAATGGGAGGACTGGTATGACTATTGGATCATCAATCATGATAATCAAAGATATTACAGGTATCTGAAAGATGAGAACTGTTATGTGGGAGAAATCGCATATCACTATGATCCCGAGTATAGCGGATATGTTGCGGATGTGATTATTTTATCCGCTTTTCGAGGAAAGGGATACGGTGCTCAGGGATTGGAACTTCTTTGTGGTGCAGCAAAAGAAAATGGCATCAAAGTTCTGTATGATGATATAGCCATTGACAATACGGCAATCAGCTTATTCGTGAAGCTGGGTTTTTGTGAGGAATATAGAACAGAAGAAAAGATTGTTCTGAAGAAAGAGCTATGAGATTTGACAACGCGTATTTTATTACTGGTACGGCCTATGCAGGCAAATCAACCATGGTAAAACTGCTTGCAGAGAAATATAACGGTATCCTGTGTGAAGAGAACTATCATGACCAGCTGTTGCCAGGGCTTGACAGTACAGAGTTTCCTTTTCTGACTTATACCCGTGATCTGGAGGACTGGCATGACTTCATTAGAAGGACCCCAGAGGAATACAAGGCATGGATGGACGGCGTGTCTCGCGAGTGTGAGATACTGGAACTCAGGCTTCTGGATGGCCTTAAAGACCAGGGCAGACCAGTATTTGTTGATACAAATATTTCGATAGAGACACTGAAAAGTATTGCTCCAGAAGATCATGTGCTGGTCATGCTGGCGGATCCTCAAATATCTGTGCGGCGTTTTTTTGAAAGGCCAGATCGGGAAAAACAGTTCTTATATCGGCTGATAATGGATGAACCTGATCCAGAGAAGGCGATGGAGAATTATCGGAAAGGGCTCATGCTGATCAATTCGCAGGAAAACTATGACCGCTATTTACATTCTGGATTTCATGTGATAATCAGGAATGAAAACCGAAGCATTGAGCAAACACTGGAAATGGTAGAAAAGGCCTTCGGTTTGCAGGTAGTACAATCAAAATCCAGTTGAGACGGTCGTTCTGCTGTCAAGAAAATGAGGTCAAAGGGTCGAAAATGGCTTGAAATCAGGGCTTTTGCGGGTTTTGATTATTTGTTGGAGTGTGGATAAGTTTCCACAGAGCGAGAGAGTAAAATTGGGGAAATCCGCTGCTGCAACTCTACTTTCGCTATCAACGGCAAAATGTGAGATTGAGACTATCGGATTGTTGTCATTTGGTCCTTTTCGAGAGGTTGAGACTCTCGGTCTGTTGTCAAATGGGACTGTAACGGTAGTTTCGATGTCCGAAGAAAAATGGAGGTATTAACCTATGGAATACATCAGAGTAACAAAAGAAAATCTGGAAAAGGAGCATATCTGCTGTGCCATCTCAAATAACAAGGACGTACAGGTTTCTTCCAAAAAGGCATGGCTTTTGGATCGGTTCGATGAGGGACTGGTGTTTCTGAAAAGCGTGGAACGGGGTAAGTGTTTCATTGAGTATATCCCTGTTGAAAAAGCATGGGCTCCGATAGATGCAGACGGGTATATTTATATCGACTGTCTGTGGGTCTCCGGCTCGTTCAAGGGGCACGGATACTCCAATGATCTGCTGAGTGCTTGTATTGAGGACAGCAAGAGCAAAGGAAAACAGGGCCTTTGCATTCTTTCATCAGCTAAGAAAAAGCCTTTCCTTGCCGATCCTAAGTTTCTGAAACACAAGGGCTTTACCGTATGTGACGAGGCTGATAATGGTATTCAATTGTGGTACTTGCCTTTCTCTGCTGACGCTCGCCAGCCAAAGTTCAAGGACTGCGCTAAACACCCTCATGTTGATGAAGCAGGCTATGTTCTGTACTATACCAGCCAGTGTCCGTTCAATGCAAAGTATGTTCCGATTGTAGAGCAAACAGCAAAAGAAAACGGCATACCGTTTAAGGCAATACATATTGAGAGCAAGGAACAGGCACAAAATGCTCCGACACCGATTACGACATATGCTTTGTTCTGTGATGGAGAATATATTTCCAATGAGCAGATGAATGACACTAAGTTTTTGAAACTAGTATCAAAATAACAGATACATCACGGCACTCACACTGCCATCATCGGCGGCGTGGAGCGGAAGTTAAGGAAAGATATTTATGGCGACAAAAAAGATAATTCATTGCGTATGGGAACATAACGGCGATGATAGCATCCTATATGCCAACAACTTTAATGGAGCCTTTACAAGAGGCGAAACTAAAGAAGAAGCCATACGGAAAATGCCGGAAGAAATAAAACGGTTTCAATTGTGGTTGGATGAATCACCGTCTGACAATTATGATATTGAAATCGTGCAGGAAAAGGAGTCCGATCTGCAAGTCAGAGACGCAGATAGTGATGTCTTGTTCACTACCGAGGAAAAGCCACTGACTGCTGAAGAATACCGATATCTCAAATCTCTGGTTTTAAAATCAGCTGAGAATTTTCATGCTCTCTACAGTTCCTTCCCTGATAAAAACAAGAGCGTGCTTCCATGTCGAAAGACTTTTTACGGTTCTGTTCCCCGTACTGCAGAGGAAATGTATCAGCATACGAAAAATGTAAACGAGTATTACTTTTCCGAAATTGGTGCGGCGGCTGACAACGAGGGAACAATTCTTTCCTGTAGGGAAAAAGGCTTTGAATCGCTTGAATCCATCACAGGTTATTTATCCCTTAAACCTGTAATAGGCAGTTATGGAGAGAAATGGTCAGTACGAAAGGTTTTGAGGCGTTTCATCTGGCATGACAGGATTCATGCCAAAGCAATGTACAGAATGGGGAAACTGACATTTGGCGAGGATGCTATACCGGATATATTCGGATTTGATCGTTGAATGCAAGAAGGCACTCACACTGCCATCACCGGTGGCGGGGAGCGACATAAAGACAAAAAAACCTTACCTTTGTCTGCAAAAAGCTCTACTCGCATCAATTTGAAAAGGAACAGGTCCCGGCAGATGTGGCGGATTGGATCTACACCCGTGTGCCGCCCCACACCATGTTTATCGGGGAGATCGTAGATGTGATCGAGAGATGAGCTGTTTCTCTCCGCTGTCAAAACATCGGGCCTTATTCGAATATCCGATAAGGCCCGATGTTTTATGTGAACAAGCAAAATAACAAGATAAAGGCGACACTGCTTATCTGCAAAAATGTTCCTTTGCAAATTCCATGTTCTGAACCAGTTCGACCGTTCCGAGATAGTTTCCCTCACGGTCTCGTACCGCCATGTATTTGACAAGAAGGGTTTTTCCGCCCTTTTCCATCCACACCGGGACAAAGTCCCGGCGATTGTTCCGGAAATCATCTATGATCTGACGCACCATGGGCTCGATCTTCGGCGGATGGCAGGAGAACACCTCCCGATCAAGCGCCATTCCGGGCCTCTTGAACACCTTGGGGCCCTCATTGAAGAATCGGTTGATATTATCAGCGTCAACAAAGCTGATCTCCATGGGTATCGTGTTGAGCAGCGCGGTCAGCTGCTCGAGCGACATGTGACCACCCGGCATGACGATTTCGGATTTATCGGCAGTATGTACGGGCTTTTTCGCATTTTCTGCCTCGTCCCAGATTTCTCTTTCAACGCCAAAGCACATGTCATAGTCTTTCGCGTCGCGGTAGATTTCCACCCACTCCTGATCGGTAAAATTCACGGCGCAGATCGGGAAGAGGATATTCTGTTCCTTATAGATCATTTCCTCGGCCCGTTTCAGGGCAGCATCAAGGCGCGCGTTCCCGGTCTCATCCCGGTCCTGCATTTTGACGGCAGAGCAGATCTCATCTCGGATCTCATCGTCATCCGTCCACATGACATCAGATGGGCCGGAAACGCCATATTTCACCTTGAGCAAGGGATAGAGAAGATCGCCTTTCTTGGCATAATGAACCGAAAGCTCCCGGATCATGGCAAGCAGTTCCTCTTCGTGCGTTTCTCTATACCGCCGGATCAGTTCTGATAGTTTTTCATTTTCTTTTCTTAAGGAAGAGAGCGGATGACCGGTTATGGCTTCCAGACTTAACGCCCGTTCCTTTTTGTTGGAATAATCTTTTTGTGGGTAAGAATCTCGCTTTGCAAGCTCCTGCTGAATCATTTCGCGCGTTGGAGAAGATTTGATCTCGTTCGTCACGTCGAAGCCTCCGTTTTACTATTATTTATGCGTATTCTACCACGGCGGTTTGACGCGTCGTGTTGTTATAACAACATTTTGGTGAAAATAGATTATACAGTATGGCAACACCAAAAGAAAAGATAGGAAAAAGCGGGATAATCTGTTATAATGGCCAAAACAAAACGTGAACAAATGACAGGAGATAATATGAACATGCAGGATGACAGATTATGGATCATCGTTCCCTGCTACAACGAGGAAGAGGTTCTGCCTCTGACCGCTCCCCTCTTTCTGCAGGAGCTGAATACGCTGATCGCTAAAAAGAAGATTTCTTCCGACAGCCGCGTTTTATTTGTCAACGACGGCTCCCGGGATAAAACCTGGGATATCATCTGCAGTCTTTCCAAGCAGGATGAGCATTTCTGCGGCATTTCGCAAAGCCGGAACCGCGGCCACCAGAATGCGCTTCTCGCCGGGCTGATGGAAGCAAAGGATCGCTGTGAGCTGACGATCACCATTGATTGCGATGGTCAGGACGACATTTCGGCAATGGAACAGATGGTCGATGAATACCGCAAGGGATGCGATATCGTCTACGGTGTTCGCAAAAGCCGCGAAACAGATACCTGGTTTAAACGCACGACCGCCCGCAGTTTTTACAAGCTGATGAGCAAAATGGGCGTGGAAATGATATATGACCACGCCGATTACCGCCTGGTCAGCGCCAAAGTATTGCAGCATTTTGCGGAATTTGGCGAGGTCAATATCTTCCTGCGCGGGATGTTTCCGCTTGTGGGCTTCAAGAGCACCTGTGTGTATTACGACCGGAACGAACGCCTGGCCGGGAAGAGCCATTATCCGCTCAGCAAAATGCTTTCCTTCGCGATAGAGGGGATCACAAGCCTTTCGATCAAACCGCTCACGCTGATCGTCGTTCTCGGCCTCATCACCTGTCTGCTCGGCTTTGCGGGAATCGTCTGGGCCGTTATTGAAGTCCTGCTGCATAAAACGATCGCGGGCTGGGCGTCTACGGTCTGCATTATACTGTTTCTCGGCGGCGTACAGCTGCTCAGCATCGGCGTCATCGGCGAATATATCGGCAAGATCTATCTGGAAACCAAACACCGTCCCCGTTATATTATCAGCGAAAAAACTTGGGATGAGGAAGGCTGATCGGGTCGTACTCGCCTGTCGAAAATGCTGTGAAAAAACACTTGAATTGTGTATCTCGCTATGATATACTCCATTATGTTGCGAATACGAAACACGCGAAAGGATTGAAATAAATGTCGACACTTCAGATCATTCTTGCTATCTTTCAGCTTCTCTCCGGTCTCGCCGTTACGGTTATCGTTCTGATGCAGAGCGGTAAGAGCGCCGGTCTTTCCGGTGCGATTTCCGGCGGCGCCGATAACTTCCTTTCCAAAGGGAAAGCCAAGACCTGGGATGCCAAGCTTGCCAAGCTCACCCCTGTCTTTGCCCTGGTCTTTGTTGTTCTGACTTTTGTTCTGAACATTATTTGACACGATTCACAGTAAAAGCTCTCATTCCGATCGGAATGAGAGCTTTTTTTATTTACAGGCGTTATTCCCAGGTTTTCCAGATATCGGGTTGATAGCCGACCGTCGCTTGTTTTCCGTTTCTTACGATCGGTGTCTTGATCAGATACGCGTCCTCAAACAATTTGTCAAGCTTTGCCTCTGTCCCGGCCAAATACTGGATAAGCGGATAATCCTCATCCGACGTGTCGATCATCGCCTCAAGTCCAACGGCATTTTTCACCGCGTTCAGTTCTCCCCTGCTCATGCCATATTTCAGAACGTCGATATACTGGTATTTGATCCTGCGCTCCTTAAAATAGCGTTCTGCTTTTTTTGTGTCAAAGCATTTTGACTTGCCATATATCTGAATGTTCATATGTCAACTCCTTGCTCTAAATACTTCTCAGCCATATGAAAACACAGCGGATAAAAGCCATCCGGTAAAAGAAGGGCGTGACCGCAGCGCATACTTCTCATCAGCAAATACTTCCAAACAGATTTCAGGCAGCAGACTTGATTTGCATGCTGCTGATTATCCGGATCTTATTTCTCCTTGCTGTATGTTTCAAACCAATCGGTGATCTCCTTGAGGCGGCGCAGACGATGCTGCGGCTTTCCGGAGCGGGATAATTCATGATTCTCGCCGTGAAACAGGCATAGGCGCGTCGGGACCTCTCTCTCGGCGAGGGCAGAATACATCTGCAGGCCCTGTTCAAGCGGGCAGCGATAATCCTCGTCTGCATGAATAAAGAGAGTTGGTGTTTTGACATTGCCGGCGTATTTCAGTGGCGAGCGCTCCCATAACTTCTCCGGCGCGGAAAACAGTTCGGCCGCGTTCTGATCAGAAGCAAAATCATAGCCAATGTCAGACGTGCCGCAAAAGCTGATCCAGTTGGAGATCGAACGCTGTGAGGCTGCACAGCAGAAGCGGTCGGTATGGCCGATGATCCAGTTGGTCATAAATCCGCCGTAGCTGCCGCCTGTCTCGCAGACGCGATTTGGATCGATCTGCGGATAACGGGCCAGTACCGCGTCTGTGAAATCCATCAGATTCTGATAATCGGTCACGCCGTATTCTCCTCGGATATCCATAAAAGCATTATCCCGGCCGTCGCTCCCCTTCGGATTGCAGAAAAACACGAAGTATCCCATTCCGGCCCACAGCTGCATTTCATGATAAAAAACCGGTCCATAAACCGTTTTGGGGCCGCCGTGTACGTCAAGGATCGCCGGATAATGCCTGCTCGGATCGTAGTCCTTCGGCTTGAGGATCCAGCCGCCGATCTTCAGGCCAGCGCTTTCGATCTCAATTGCCTCCGGTTCGGCAACATAGACCTCCTCCATCACGGATTCGTTAAAGCTGCTGACACGCTTAAGTTCGCCAGTCTCTGTTCGCAGCGTATAGAGTTCCTGCAGGCGCATATCAAGCAGGCCGATCAGGAGTATCGCATCATTCAAAAAGGCAAAGCCCTCAACGCTGCCCGGATACGTGAGAACAGGTTCATCGGAGCCGTCCCGGCTCATGCGATAGAGGTGGCAGTTCCCTTCCCGCGTAGTAAGATGATACAACATACCGCCATATGTGGCCATGCTGCGGCAGCCGCCAAAACGGCAATCGCTTCCAACGCTGTTATAGAGGCTGTATTCTTCTTTTCGCAGCAATGCTCTCTCTCCGGTCTTGGGATCAACGCGCCAGACCCAGTTGTTTTCGTTGAGACCATAGCGCTCGCCTGTTGTCCCGAAGAGCCATATTTCTTCGCCTACCGCCTCAACAGAAGAAACAGAAAGTCCGTCCTCCTGACAGACCGATCGTTTTTCTCCCGTCTTCCAGTTTACCGCCCGAAGCTCGCAGCCAAACATCGGCATCTTGACATTCCAGGAGCTTACTGTATAAAACAGCTCATCGCCCAATACGGCGAGGGAGCCGCACTCCTCGAGCGGAGAAGTGAGAGCCGTAATCGTCAGCGGTTCAAGAGAAACAAGGAAAAGTGTGTTTCTCTGTCCGTTTCGTACTCCTGCGCCGTTGAACCAAAACGGTTTTTCGTCAAATACCTCGTAATCCTTCTCTTCCTTCTGCTCCTTACGCGCCTTTTCTTTTTCTTCCTCCGTGGCATTCCAAAGCTCAGGACGAGACTTGTCGACGCTTGCACTCACGGCAAAGTGGGTTTTATCCAAAACGCGGACGGCGCCTGCCGCAAAGGGGAGCGCAAAGAAGTGCCTTGCTTCGCCGCCGTGCAGATCCAGCAGATAGTAGCTTGTAAAGCTTTCCCCCGCTTCGCGCCGTTTTTTCTCTTTGGCTGAACGGCAGGCCGGGAAGACCAGAAGCTCATCGTCAAGCCAGGCAAAGCCCCTCTCCTGTCCAAGATCTGTCAACTGCCGGACTTCCCCGTTCTCATAGAGCCACAGTCTGGACTCATAGTTGTTCTCCTCGGCGTTGGCCTCGCTTACAACAAAGGCCGCGCGTTTCCCGTCAGGAGCTGCGCGAAGCTCTGAAAGAAACCGATATCGTAAAATGTCGTCACGCGCAACAGCTTTCATATCTTTTTTTCTTTCCTTTCTCTGTTTAGCGTTCAAGGGCTCACAATCACAGAAATGCCGTTGGGGATGAATGTCACATCTCTCTTTCCAAGTGAGGCTGCCTGTGCCAGTACTTCTTCAAGTCTGGCGGCATGGTGCATCTTCATCTCCTCAACCATAGGCTTCAGTTCCTGCCTTGTAGTAAAAAGCCTTGTGATGAATCAGTATTTGACCGTGGATTATAATATCACAGATCCGCTTCCTCTTGCCAGTTCTTTTAAGCGCGGGCAGTCGATCGGTTCTTCCATTGCCTTGCGTACAATTTTGGCCCCGTTTCCTCCCGCCTTCAATTCAGAAATGCAGGAAGAAAAACCGGCGCGCCTTTTTCATCGATTTCAGGGTAAGTTTTTCCGTATAGGATCCGGATCATTTAATGCCTTGCTTTCAGCTCTGCGATCAGCGCATCGCAGATTTCGTCCATATCCCCGACAATGCCATAGGTACAATACCCGAAAATGGCAGCGTCAGGATCTTTGTTTACGGCGACGATCACATCCGAATCGAGGATTCCGGTCACATGGTTGACCGCGCCGGAGACGCCAAAGGCCAGGTATATTTTCGGCTTGACGACGACGCCGGACTGTCCTATTACCAGCTTGTACGGCAGGACCCCTCTGTCAAAGACGGGGCGTGTACAGGCAAGCTTTCCGCCCAGGAGCTCTGCCAGTTCCCGATATCGCGGGAGCGTATCGGCACCCTTCAGACCATTTCCAACACAGACAATGTATTCGGCATCCGCTATGTTCAGTGTTTCGTCAAGTTCATCCGGCAGAAAGCCGATCACCTTTGTCCGTATTTTTTCAGGCGGAAAATCAAAATGTTCTTCCCGTATCTCAAATGCGCGTGCTCCTATGGGCTGATATTTAAAAGTTCCCGGGCGGATCGTTCCGACTTGAGGCCGCATGACCGGAACCGTTATAACAGCCATCATTTTCCCGCCGACAGCGGGCTCTATGAACTCGATATCCCCTGTTTTTGTATCGTAAACAAGCTGCGTTGCGTCTGATGTGCAGCCGGTCGGCAGACGGCAGGCAAAGCGCGGCGCGAAGTCACGCCCGTCTATCGTTCCGCCCACAAGAACGGCTGAAGGCTTGTATTTCCGGCACAGAACGGTAAACAGTTCTGTATAGGCATCCACACTGAACGGCTCAAATCCTGTTCCGCATACGCAGAGAAGCCTGTCCACACCGCAGGATACGACCTTCTCCCTTTCTTCCTCTGAAAGCTTACCGACAATTACCGCGACAAGCATTTCCCCTGATGCATCGCAAAGCTTCCTGGCCTCGCAGCACAGCTCCAGAGATACACTTTGGGCCTTCTTTCCGTCATGCTCGATATAGACCCATATATCCTTATATTCGCTTTTTTTCATCTTCCGTCACCTCCTCAGATCAGGTCAGCAACGAGATCCAGAAGCTTGGCTGCATCCTTTGCCGCGCTTCCTTCCCGGATCATTTTTCCTCCGGGACCTTTTTCCAGCGGGTACGTGCGCGGCACCTTTGTCGGTGAGCCGGGGTCGCCGATCTGCGCCCGGTCAAGGCCTGGTATCGTCTCGGACGTGTATCTTTCAATCGGCGCGGTGCGGGATGCCTTCCAGCTTTTCAGATTGGGGATTCGCGGATGGTAATTCGTTTTTTCCACGGTCATAAGGCAGGGCATGATAGCGCTTGCTGTCTGCGTCCCGTTTGTGTATTCACGCTCTGCCATTACGACCTTCTCTCTTTCATTCACAGACAGAACACGCTTTACCGAGCTGAGCAGGCTGGCGTCAAAACGCTCGGCAAGCTGACTGGCCATTTGGCCGGTGGCTCCATCAAGGGACTCCTTCCCGCAGAAAATCAGGTCAAAGCCTCCGATCATCTCTGCCGCCTTTGCGATGACATAGCTGGTTGCCAGCGTATCGGCATTGGCAAAAGCCCGGTCTGACAGCAGTATCGCCCTGTCAGCGCCGGCTGCGAGACATTCCCGCAGCGCCTCCGCAGCTTGATCCGGCCCCATGGTGATTACGCTCACCGTTCCACTGTACCGCTCCTTTATCTGCACTGCCGCCTCCAGCGCATTGGCGTCCAGCGGGTTTAAAATTGCCGGAACGCCGGCGCGGATCAGGCTCCCCGTAGCGGGATCGATTTTGACAAGATTTACGTCCGGCACCTGTTTCACACAGACAAGAATGTTAAGCATCTGCCGCACCTCCCTCCGGATCATGGCATACCTTTCCGGGGTTGAGAATCCCCTTTGGATCGAAAACCCGTTTGATGGCGCTCATCAGGCTGTAAGCTGTATCTCCGACAGACTCGCGGAGATATTCCTTTTTCGCATGTCCGATCGAGTGTTCACCGGAGACCTGTCCCTCAAACTCGGTGCATTTTGCATAGCAATGATCCATCAGCCGTTTCACGCGGCGCTTGAATTCCTCTTCATCCAGCTCATTTGAGCAGCAATATATATGCAGGTTTCCGTCACCGGCATGGCCGAAGGATCTGACGGTCACCCCCTGCTTTTCTGCCTCGTCGTGCGTGTAGACAAGAAATTCCGCAATACGGTCAACCGGAACCACAACGTCCATCTCATCAAGCAGTTTTGTTTCCGCCTCTATTACCGTCAGGAAGGCGCTTCGAGCCGCCCACACATCTTTTTTCAGTCCGTCCGTCCAGACGACAAGCGTGTCATATGCGCCGGCTCTTTCCGCCACTTCCCCGAGCCGGTCCATTTTGGCCGCAAGCTCGCTCTCGCTGTCTCCGACAAGTGTTACCAGGATATACGCACCGGCCTCTCTGCCGTTAATGGCCGTCGGGAAGACAGCATTGCCTGTAAACGAAGCGGAGGAGTCCACAATATCGCGTTCCATAAACTCGATCGATTGAGGGTCAAGGTTGGCAAGCTTTATGGAAGGAACGGAAGCGATCGCTTTCGCAATATCCTCAAACGGCAGGATCAGGCTGACGTCCATGCGCGGCTTGGGAATCAGTTTCAACGTCAGCTCCGTTATAACGCCAAGCGTCCCCTCCGAGCCGATCATCAAGTGCAGCAGGCTGTAGCCGGAGCTTGTCTTACATACGGTCTTTCCCAGTTTCATGATCTGCCCGTCCGGCAGCACAACAGTCATCGCAAGAACATAGTCGCGGGTCACGCCGTATTTTACAGCCCGCATTCCGCCGGCGTTTGTTGAAACATTTCCGCCGACTGTTGCGGTCTTTTCACCCGGGTCCGGCGGATACATCAGCCCATGAGCAAGCGCGTCTGCCGCCAGATCACACAGTCTGACGCCCGGCTGCGTATGGACGACCAGATTGTTCATGTCATAAGACAGGATCCTGTTCATCCTCATTGTGCTGATAACGATACCGCCCTGAATGGGAACGCAGCCGCCTACGAGGCCTGTCCCTGCCCCGCGCACCGTAACAGGTATCGTATATTCATAGCAAAGACGCAGAATCGCGGAAACTTCCTCCGTGCTCTCCACAAGGCATACAGCCTCCGGAAGAAATCGACCGTAAATCGGCATCTCGTCGTGGGAATACTCCTCCCGCACCGCCCTGCCATATTGGAACCGGCCTTCTCCGACAATTGAGCAAAGCTGCTCCGCTATCTCAGGCGTCAGGGTGTTATAGGATGTCATGAGCCTCTCTCCTTTCCATAATTATACAAACAGTTATCAACCAAATTCAGTATATCATGCAGCACCTTTGCTTGCAATGTCAAGACACTACATCTCTTCCTGTATTTTAAAAAAAGCGGGTATCCCTGCCAAAAAGCAGGATACCCGCTAAAAATATCAAGTTGACTCAGACGATCATTCGACCTCGGAAATGACCGGGAGGATCATCGGGCTGCGGTGCATCGTCTTGAACAAATATCCGGAAATGTTGCTCTTTACCTTGCTCTTGATGGCACTCCAGTCTGTAATTTTTGCCTGGTCACAGCTCTTTACCGTCTCCAGCGTCACGCGCTTGAGTTCCTCGATCAGTTCCTCGGCTTCCTTCACATAGATAAAGCCGCGTGTGACGATCTCCGGATCGCCTAATATTTTGTGGTCATAGGCAGAATAGGACATTACGATTACGACCATTCCGTCCTCGGCGAGCTTGTGCCGATCCCGCATGACGACGCCGGCCACCTCTCCTGCGCCGCTGCCGTCCAGCAGCACCGCGCCGGCCTGGACAGTGCCGGCTTTGGAGATGCCCTTCTTGCCGATCTCAATTACATCGCCGTTTTCGGCGATCACGATGTTTTGCGGAGCAACACCCATGATGCGGCCAAGTTCTGCGTGACGGACCAGCATACGATATTCGCCGTGTACCGGGATAAAATATTTGGGTCTGGTCAGGGCAAGCATCATTTTATGCTCTTCCTGGCAGGCATGTCCGGAAACATGCAGATCCGTATGACGGTCATAAATGACCTCCGCGCCCTTATGGAAGAGCTCGTCAATGACGCGGCTGATCGTCGTTTCATTTCCGGGAATGGCCGAGGCGGAAATAATCACGCGGTCGCCCGGTGTGATCTGGACCTGTTTGTGCTCTGAGAAAGCCATCCGATACAGCGCGGACATACTCTCGCCCTGGCTGCCGGTGGAGATGATCACGACCTGGTTTTTGGGGAGCTTGTTGATATGCTCGATATCGGTCATGACATTTTCCGGAATATCCATATAGCCCAGCACAGTGGAAACGCGGAGGATGTTTTCCATGCTCCGACCCGTGATCGCTACCTTACGGTTGTGTTTGGCCGCAACCGTGATGATCTGCTGCAGACGATGCACGTTTGAAGCAAAGGTCGTGATGATGATTCGCTGATCGCAGCCGGTGAAAAGCTTATCAAAGCTCTGCCCGACCTTGCGTTCGGAATCCGAGTGTCCTGACTGCTCGGCATTTGTAGAATCGCTCAAAAGAGCAAGGACGCCCTGATTTCCAAGCTGGCCGAAGCGTGTCAGATCGATCATGCCGCCGGAAATCGGCGTAACGTCAATCTTAAAATCTCCTGTGTGGATCACGGTTCCAAGAGGCGTGCCGATCGCGAGGGCAACAGAATCGGGAATACTGTGATTGACGTGGATAAACTCGACCGTAAAGCAGCCGAGGCGGAAGGACGTTCCCGCCTTTTTCGTAAAGATCTGCGTATTATACAGCAGATCCTGTTCTTCCAGCTTCAGTTCGATAAGCGCCGCCGTCAAAGGCAGCGTATAGATCGGGATATTCAGTTCGCGCATCAGATACGGCACAGCACCGATGTGGTCCTCGTGCCCGTGCGTGAGGATCAGGCCCTTGATGCGGTTGGCATTTGCCTTGAGATATGCAAAATCCGGCAGAACGATATCGACACCGTACATGTCCTCGTCAGGAAATCCCATACCGCAGTCGACAATGATGATATCGCTCCCGAACTCGAATACAGTCATATTTTTGCCGACCTCTCCGAGGCCGCCAAGAGGGATAATTTTCAGTTTTGAGATCATAAAGCCTCCATTCTTTTTATTTTCAAATGATTTTACAGGGCAGAAATGTATCTTTCAGCACAGCGTATGTATCTCCGCAAAGGATTCTTTCCCTGTTTGCTCCGATTCTAAACCGGTAAATCACATTTCCGTACGGCCTTCTATGGCGCGGTTCAACGTGGCATCATCCGCAAACTCCAAATTCGACCCGACAGGAATCCCGTACGCCAACCTCGTAACCTTTACGTTGAAAGGCTTGAGAAGACGGGAGATATACATGGCAGTCGCTTCCCCTTCAGTATCCGGATTGGTCGCCATAATGACTTCTTCCACGTCACTGTCCGCGACGCGTACAAGCAGTTCCTTGATTCGGATATCGTCCGGGCCGACATGATTCATCGGCGAGAGGGCACCGTGCAGCACATGATACGTTCCGTTGTATTCACGGCCGCGTTCGATGCTCACAACATCGCGCGGCTCGGACACGACGCAGATCAATCCTTTATCCCGCCTGTCGCTGCGGCAGATGGCGCAAATATCGCCATCCGTAAGATTCTGGCAGACCTTGCAGCAGTGCACGTTGGCCTTGGCCTCACGGATCGCGTCGGCAAAAGCTTTTGCCTCCTCGTCCGGCTGCGAGAGCAGATAAAAGGCCAGTCTCTGTGCGCTCTTTTTTCCGATCCCGGGAAGAGAGGCAAATTTGTCGATCAGATTTTCAAGAGAAGAAGGGAAAAAAGACATACCGTTTTCTCCTAATCACGCATTCCGGATTTCCCGGATCGCAAGCGATCTGTCCGGGCGATTGAATACCGCGCTGCCAGCCACAAGCACATTGGCTCCGGCGCGTTTGACAAGCGGAGCAGTCTCCGGATCAATGCCGCCATCGACCTCCAACTCACAGTCGCTGTTGTTTTTTTCGATATAGCCGCGTATCGTTTCGATCTTCGGCAGCATGTTGGGCATAAAATGCTGACCGCCAAAGCCCGGCTCGACCGTCATAACAAGGATCAGATCCACCGCGGGCAGGAAAGGAAGCACAGCCTCGGCCGGCGTGTTGGGCTTAACCGTGACACCTGTTTTCTTCCCCAGCTTTCGGGCAATCTCAATAGCGGCAGCAATATTCTCCTCGCTGTCCGCCTCAACATGAAAGTTGACAAGATCCGCACCGGCCTTGCAGAATGCCTCTGCATACCGCACGGGCTCGCGGATCATCAGATGAACGTCAATGAACAGTTCCGTCGCTTTACGGAGTGATTTCAGCACCGGAATCCCGATGGAAATGTTGGGAACAAAGCAGCCGTCCATCACATCAAAATGGACATAATCGGCGCCGCCGATGCGAATATCCTCCACCTCGGCGCCAAGCCTGGCAAAATCAGCGGAAAGAATCGAGGGAGCAATTTTAATCATATGCTTCTCCTTTGGCGGTTTACAAATTTGTCTGTGGATATGAACTGCTGCCATGTTTTGTTATTTTATCACTTGCCGCTCTCCCCGGCAATAGTAAAAATGGCTGAATTTCATTGTTTTTCTGACTTTTTTCGCTTTGAAACGAAAGGCTTCATTTTTTGTTCATCTGCTCTTCACAGCGCATTCATTTCTATCAAGGGCTTTTCTCTTGACGCGCTCTGATTTTCGATATAAAATAAAGTGATAAAAAATAAAACGGAGGAATACGAAGTGCGCAATCGCAGAGGACGCGGAAGCTTTCTTGCTCCGATATATGTCTTTGCTATCATATGGCTCTTTTCGTCCGTCTTTTTCCCGCTTTATGATCTCTGGGGGATTCTTTTGACATTGGGGCTCTGCTCGCTTGGCGCTTTTATCGCCGGCAAGGCCTCGGCAAAGCGTGCGATGAAAAAACAGCAGGCGGATGAGGCGGCGGCTGCGGCGCAGGCAGCGGCAAAGGCCTCACACGATGCCAAAATAAACGCGAAGAAAAAAAGTTACGGTCCCGAGGTCGATCCGATCCTGGAAGAGGGCAACCGGGCCTTGAGTGAAATGGGCCGGCTGTATATGTCGATCAAGGACCCCGAGGTGCGCGGAAAGATCAATGAGATCATGCGTATCACGGACAAGATTACCCAGGATGCCATTGACGATCCGAAGGATATCCCGCAGATCAAGAAGTTTATGAACTACTATCTGCCAACGACCTTGAAGCTGCTCAACGCCTATGACAGGATGAGCGCGCTTGGCATTGAAGGCGAAAATCTTGACAAGAGCATGAAGAACATCAATGAAATGCTCGATGCGGCAATTATTGCCTATAAAAAGCGTCTTGACTCGCTGTTTGCGAACCAGGCGCTGGATATAGAAACAGATATTGAAGTCATGAACACCATGCTTGCCCGCGAGGGTCTGACTGGAACAGGTGATTTCGATGTCGGTGCACAGGAAGAAAAAATCAAACGTGAAGAAAAGAATCCGGGGCAGAGTATGCTTCAGCAAATGCCTCAATAAAAGAAAGGACAGTAACTATGAACGAAGAAGAAAAAGCCTACGTTCCCAGCCTGACCCTTGAGCCTAATGCACAGGCCGTTGCCGAGGCCGCCGAGGAGAAAAAGGAAGAAGTTCAGGAAGAGATCCCCATTGAACGTCCGGAACTGGAAAAGCTCTCCCCTGCCGAGCAAGCCGCTGTCAAGGAATTTGCCAAGAAGATTGATATCCTCAACACCGAGCAGGTTCTCAACTACGGCAGCAACGCCCAGAAGAATATCTCCGAATTTTCCGATTCCGCCCTCAACGCCGTCCGCACAAAGGATCTTGGCGAGGTCGGCACGATGCTCAGCGACCTTGTTGTTGAGCTGAAGGGCATGAACTTTGACCCGGAGCAGAAAAAGGGCCTGTTCGGTCTGTTCAACAAGGCCAAGCAGGATATCGCTTCCGTCAAGGCCCAGTATGACAAGGCCGAGGTAAACGTCGACAAGATCGTCGAGCAGCTTGAGCGCCACGAAGTCGTTCTTCTCAAGGACATCAGCCTGATGGACAAAATGTATGAGAAGAACCAGGAATACATGAAAGAGCTGACGATGTATATCATTGCCGGCAGAATGCGCATCGAAGAGCTTCGGAATGTCGAGCTTCCCGAACTGCAGCGCAAGGCTCAGGAGTCCGGCCTGCCCGAGGACGCGCAGGCTGCGAACGACTTTGCCAATATGATCGGCCGCTTTGAGAAGAAGATCCATGACCTTGAGCTGACGCGTACGATCTCTCTGCAGATGTCTCCGCAGATCCGTATGATTCAGAACAACGACACCCTCATGTCTGAGAAAATCCGCTCCTCCATCGTCAACACCATTCCCCTCTGGAAGAGCCAGATGGTCCTCGGCTTGTCCATGTATCATTCCGAAGAAGCTATGAAGGCCCAGCGTGAGGTGACGGATGTGACCAACAAGCTTTTGGAGAGCAACGCGAAGAAGCTTCATCAGGGCAGCGTGAACGTCGCCAGGGAGTCGGAGCGCGGCATTGTCGATATTGAAACGCTCAAGAAGACCAACCAGGAACTGATCGCCACTCTGGACGAGGTCCGCCAGATCCAGGACGACGGCCGTGCCAAGCGTCAACAGGCTGAGGAGGAGCTTGGCCGTATCGAGGGTCAGCTCAAGCAGAAGCTGCTGGAGATGAAGGGCTGATATGAAGCTGTTCAAAAACCCTGTTTTTGCCGTTGTTTTCTGCCTGCTGTTGATTATCCTTTCCACCTGCCTGAATGCCAAAATCGGTCTTGAAAAGCGCTATGACCGAGTTTGTGATGAGGTTTACGAAGAAATAGACGAGTTTGCCGAAAAAAACGGCCTTACGGATCTGCGAAGCCAGGCGCGAGCAACGCTCATAAGCGGCGATTATAACGCGCTGATTCACAACTATCAGGCTTCTGTTGTTTCCGGCGAGAAATATAAGGACCTTGACGATGTCGACGAGGCCATCCGGGATTACAACAAATTTCTTCGCAAGACAACGCGTTTCCCAGCCAGCTACTTTGTCGAGCTGCTTCATATCACATTCTAAGAGGTATCCCATGTCCATCGAAAAAGGACGCGCATACTTTCGTGCTCTCGGCATGGAAGAGCGCGTGATCGAATTTACCGTTTCTTCCGCGACTGTCGATCTGGCTGCTCAGGCACTCGGCGTAGAAGGCGCGCGTATTGCAAAAACGCTGTCGTTTAAAACCGCGGACGGCTGCATGCTGATTCTCGCCGCCGGCGACGCCCGGATCGACAACCACAAATTCAAGGACAAATTCCACCTGAAGGCCAAAATGCTTTCGCCCGATGAGGTGCTTGCGCTTGTCGGACACCCTGTCGGCGGCGTGTGCCCCTTTGGCATCAACGACGGCATTCCCGTTTATCTGGACGTGAGCCTTCAGCGGTTCAAGACCGTGTTTCCCGCCGTCGGCAGCGCAAGCAGTGCGATCGAATTGAACCTCGATGAGCTTTACCGTTATTCCAACGCCCTTGGATGGATCGACGTGTGTAAACTTCCGGAGGAATCTGTCTAAACAAATTCTTTGTATTTGTGCAGCACCGCAAAAAATGCGGTGCTGCTTTTTATTTTTTTCGTGACAAGTAAACGAAGCTATGTTAAGATAAAATAGATTAGAAATGAGTACATTTCTTAAAAAGAGGGACAAACATATTACTTGGAGGGAAAACACTATGGCAAGAGAGATTCTCTTTGATCTCGGCAAAATGATCACGGACCGTCTCCCGTATAAATTCGGTATTAAAAGGCTGACCGAAACAGACCCGGAGTACATTATT
>CAMHER010000004.1 GCA_946184215.1 uncultured Clostridia bacterium
GCACCCCACCTTTGACCCCGGGGTGCAGTGGTATCCAAATTAGCGTGATTTGCCATTTCGAGTGGAGATAACTGACTCGAGTTATCTCCACTCGATTTCTTTTTGCCCGTTACGCAGACTCCGTTCTGGGCAGGTAACGGACCGCTACGCCTTTACGCGTGTTCTCCGTCACGTCTTGTTTCGGATCACTTGGCAGATCCAGATACCCCACAAACCGATAATAGATCACGATCCGCTGGATTCTGTTCTTGCCGCTTCCTTCTGCCTCATAGACTACGATCCTGTCGATTAGTTCCTGCAGGAGCGGGGCTGTCAGCGTGTCCATATCCATGAACCTGCGCACCGCGGCCAGGAATGTGTCCCGACCCTTCTGCGCTGTGCCCATAGCGGAAATCTCGTCTCTCAAGGAGGCGATCCTTGCCTTCAGATCCATCCGTTCAGTCTCGTAGCGATTTGCAAGCTGAAGAAACCATTCATCCGAGACCTTGCCGGAGATGTTGTCCTCATACAGCTTCTGCACCGTTTGAGATATCGTATCGCTGCGCAGGAGTGCCTGTTGGAGCTCCGTCTCCAGACGCTTCCGTTTTGCAAAGAGCTCTTTGTCAGTTTCCTGAGAAAGGAGTTCTACGAAGGCCTCTTCGTCCTCCCGAAGAAAGGCTGACAGCCGCCTTAACTCCAGGGTTACCACCTGATAGATGGCATCCTCCCGAAGGTAGTGCCTTTTCGTACAGGTCCCTCTATAATCGCCCTTGTAATTGGAGCAGCCAAAGAATCGGATGCCCCGGCTGGTATTGAAGTGGTAGCAGAGCTTTTTACCGCAGTCGGAGCAGTAGAGCAGACCTGAAAAGATGCTCTTTTCTCCGTTCTGCGGCTTGGGCTTTCGTTGCTTTGTCTTCCCCAGCCGGTTCTGGACCAGTTCGAAAGTATCCCGGTCTATGATCGGTTCATGGACATCATGGAATACTTTCCAGTTCTCCTCAGGGTTTTCCAGCCGTTTCTTGTTCTTGAAGGACTTGGAGTAGGTCTTGAAATTGATCACGTCCCCACAGTATTCCTGCTGACGAAGGATCGTCCAGACCGTACTCATATTCCAACGGCATGGGTCGATACGCGTTCGTTTTCCGCCGCGCTTCAAGCCCTTGCTGAACCAATATGCCAAGGGAATCATGACATGGTCCTCCTGGAGTATGTGAGCGATAGTCTCCACGCCGTTCCCTTCCAGGTACAGCCGGAAGATCCGCTGCACGACTTCCGCCGGTTCCGGATCAATGATCCATCGCCCTTTGTTATCCGGATCTTTCATATAACCGTACGGCGGCTGGGAGAGAGGTACGCCCATGTTTCCGCGCAGACGGTGAGAGGAACGAACCTTGCGACTGATATCCCTGGCGTACATCTCGTTCATGATATTTTTGAACGGTGCCAGTTCATTTTCACCGTCCGCACTGTCCACCATGTCGTTCACGGCTATGAACCGAACATTGTGCTCCGGGAAGTAGATGTCGGTGTAATGACCGACGGATACGTAGTCCCTCCCGAGCCGGCTCAAGTCCTTTACCATGACCGTAGAAACATACCCTAGATCGATGTCTTCCAGCATCTGCTGGAAACCCGGGCGATTGAAGTTGGTCCCTGTGAAGCCGTCATCCACATAGCAGCGGGTGTTGGTCAGCCCGTACTCTTTTGCCTTTTGCTGCAACAGAGTCTTTTGATTGGAGATGGAGTTGCTCTCGCTCTCTGTTCCGTCATCCCGGGATAACCGGCAGTACAGCGCCGTTACGCCGTCCCGGGCAATATTGTTTTTGTAGTTCGACTGCATTTATGCCTCCTTTCCGGCAGCCGAACGACCATATTCCGATGATAGCGTATCACGGTCCACAGCATCACACAATTCTGCGGCGCTTCTTTTCAGAATCCGGCAGAAACGGTCCCGAAGCGTTACGCGCCGTTTCGGCTGCTGTACGAACCTGGAGGATACGACGTACCGGACGCCGTTGATCGTGTAGTCAGAATCGGACGGGGATCGATCAGACAGAATACGGTAATCAGTCTTCATCTCTCTGCCTCCCGGGACCGCTGTTTTTGCTTAACCGAAGGATCATTCTGCTCTTCCAACATTCGCAGAATCGACCGCTGAATATCCCGTATGCTATACTCGGCAGGAAAGAAGCGTCGGATGTCCTGCACCGGTATGCTGACGTGTTCCCGCTGGTTGGCTTTCTGTTCTGACATCACCGCCATGATGCCGTCTTCGTCCAGATCGCCGTTACGGAACAGATTCTTCATGCGGACCGCCTGGGAGTAGGAGGGCGTGCAATCCTCCGCTTCCATGGCGTCCAGCACCATATACTGCAGATCCTCGTCCAGATAGGACAGCGCTTCGCCGACCGACAGCGCGATCTCGTCCCGGTCCATATAATCCAGAAGCTCCGGGATCAGGTTCGTCAGCCGCGCATACCGGCGCATGGTATCGCCGCTGACGCCGAATGCTTCCGCCGCCGCGTCGTCGGATCGGAAATTTGCCGCAGCTTGCGGCGCATTTTCTTTTCTGGGTCGTCCGGCTTTCCGGCGCATAGCTTCCAGCTTCATCTTATAGGCGAACGCCTTTTCCGACGGGAGCAGATGCTCGCGGTGCAGGTTGCTGTCCACCATCCGGATCACGGCTTCGTCCCGGGTAAGTTCAGTCACAATCACCGGAACCGTCTCCAACCCGATGATCTCTGCCGCACGGCAGCGTCGGTGACCGGAGATGATCTCGTATTCGTCAGAGCCTTCCACCGGACGGACAAGGATCGGAGAGAGAATACCGTTCTCCCGGATGCTCTCCACCAGCTGATCCATAGCGCCGTCTTCGCTCACCTTGAACGGATGATCGGGGAAGGGACTCAGCGCATCCAGCGGCATAACGGTGATCGTTGTGGGTTCAGGGTTCTTGGGAACATCGATGGTCTGAGGTTCTTTCCTCAGCGCTTTCCGTACAATGTCCCAGTTGCGGTTCATATCTTTTTCTTTCATTTTCTTTCCTTTCTTACATCCTTCCTGTCCTGTGCGTACGGAGCCAGAAATGCCAGTTCTGCTTTTATCTGCTGCATGATCTCAAGAACCTGCTTGGAATCACACTCCGTTACAATACCGCGTGCGTTTACAGCACGGGCGATTTCATTGACCTCGTCTCCAAGCGTGCCGATTCTATCTGCCAGCGATCGCCAGTCGATATTCGGACGTTCACGGATTGTGGTCTCCATGATCTGCTTTCTCAGATACGCGGACATTGTCATGCCTGCGTCTGCGCTCTTTTTCTTTAATGCTGAAAGCTCTGTGTCATTCAGCATGATGTGTACTCGTTTATCGAATTTGCGCATGTTTTTCTCCTTTCAGTCGATTTTGATTTCCGCTCTGAAGCGGCATAGGGTTTCAGGGTTATCCTGACAAGCGGCATTTGTACACACAAATCCCATGCTTGCACGGACTCCGTCCTGCAAGAAATGAGTCCCCAAATGCTATGCTTGCAAGGACACCGCGCAAGCAGAAAATGTTCGCTTGCGCGGTCGGCGTGACGACGACAACAGCCGGATACAGAGGGTAAAACTCTTTTTCCTTCTTCTCTCTCAAAGTGTTTTTACCCCCCTGTTACGGTTGTCATTGTCACTGATCAAGGCTGACTGGAAGAGGATCATCTTCGAATAATCCAACCGGAAGCTGTTCTTGCGTAAATCCGTCGGCGTCCGGCGGAACACGCTCCCATCCACGCTGCTGACCGTACAGCACATATCTCCGTGTGCTCGGATACCGGCGCCATTGCGGAAGACGTCCGTCTTTGATTTCCGTATTGACGATTTCCGCGATCTCGCGCAGGTCGTATTGCGTCGGTTCGCGGAACGCGGTAAACGCTTCACGGTAGATCATCCGGGAGCAGACATTGTTCTCTGCCGTACGGTCCAGGAAGCCGATGATCATGCCGATCCGGTCATCCTCCGGGAGAAAGTCCTGCTGCAGCGCAGCGAGATGCATTTCGATCTCCTTCGGCAGTGAAAGCGAATAATTACCGCTCCGGAAGATCGTCATGGCTTCCGCCCAGACCTGTTCGCAGTAGGCGCGGCTTTCGGCTTCGTTTTCCAGGATATGGACCTCGGCCTGCTTTGCGTCGATCTCCACCGGCATAAAGCGGCGGTTGCCGCTCCGGTCGGCGGGAAGAAACGCCTTCCGGTTTGCGCTGCCGCAGAATACGCATTGGCGGGGGATGTCCTTCGGGTGACGGTCATACGGCACTTTGTATGTGTCATACTGCCGGGAGATAAATGCCTTGATTTCTTCCACCCGGGCCTTGCTCATAGCGTTCATCTCGGACAGTTCCACGATCAGATGCCCAGATAGCCTTCTGCAGACGTTGTCATCGTCGAGACGCCGGATATCGTCGGTGAACCATTCGTCCTGCATGGCCATGAACCGGAAGAAGGTGGATTTGCCCGCGCCCTGATTGCCGGTCAGGCAGAGCATGAGATCCGCCTTGATGCCCGGCGTGAACACACGCGCGATCGCTTCCAGCAGCCACACGGTCATGAAGGCGGTATTGACCTCGGAGATCTCCGCACCCAGGAAATGGTGGAGTACATACGGGATGCGGGATATGCCGTCATGGACAAGGGACTCGAGCCTGTCCCGGATCGGATGGAAACGATTCTCGTTTGCCGCAACGTCGATCGCCGACGCAAGGAGCTTTTCCGAGGAGATCCCGTACTGTCGCTCGATATACAGGCGGAGATAATTCGCATCCGTATCGGTCAGCGGAGCGTCCCGGTTTCTCTTCCAGCCAAGATCCCTGACGATATGGATCCTGCTGCTGAGTTCATTCAGGCGGATCGCTCCGAAAAGCATCGGGTCGCTTGTAAGGATCGCGACATAGTTGCTGATGGTATTGCTGACAGCGCCGTCCTTGTTCCGGTCGAGCGCTTTTTTGATCTTATCGATTTCCCGTTTCTGTTCTTTTGTAGGTGTGGACAGTACCACGGTCGTTGTTTCTCCTTTCATTTTTCCCCCAGCTTAAGCTGCGGTTTTCTCTCAAAAGGCCCAGCTTAAGCTGGACTTTTTGAACATTTCAATCCTCGGTAAGGGTATTTATCCTCTGAAGGCGTTACCCTCAAAAAACGGTCGCCAGAGGGGGGGTACTGAGGCAAAAGTGTACATATCCAGGGCCGTCGTTCTCACGCATGTTCTGTCGAACCCCCGCATCCCGCGGAGCCGCCCAATGCTGTGACGCGTTCAAGGCGGAAGTATCATTCTGGTGTTGCCCTGATCTGCTGTTCAGTTGTCAAGGTGCTGGGGTCGAAATATTTACCCCTCTATCTTTCAAATGGACAAAAAAAACGGGGGTGGCCCACTTTTTTGGCAAGAAAAAATTTTTTTATTTGTAAATTTTTTGATTATTCGCGGAATACAGCATCCAAAACTCCGTTTTACACGGTTTGCTGAACATTGTTTTTAAATCGACTTTCTCCCCCTCACCTATAACGGCAAAGATAAATGGTTTTTTTCACGGTCTCCCGGAAAATATATTTTCCATCTTCATTTGTTCCCTCTACCTATAACGGCATTTCAGAAAGGGCTCTTTGGACAAAACCGAGGCGTTTTGGAGGTTATATTTTTTGAGAATCACTTTACGTACAAATAGGTATAGGGGATGAGCGACGCTGCTTGCGCGAGAATTCTTTCTCGCTGTACCATATCCTTTGCTGAAGAAGTAGATTCGTCCGCAACTTCAGCGACTCCTCGTAAAAAGAATTTGATCCGGTTTTCCCAATCCCCTTTTTTTCGGACATCCATTAATCGATCATACGCCGCGATTTTCGCTTTCAGCGACATCTGCTCCGCTTCATCTCGGTTCGTCAACTGCAGAAATCACTCGTCGGAACCATCCCGGATACTATGAGATTAAACACGAATAATTTGGTAAACAGCGTTGCCAACCAATTACAAAAGTGATACAATTAAAATGTATTATTATAAGGAGATGAGACCATGGAAGATGCTAAATTGATCATTTCTCCCAAACGGTATTCAGACGAATCACAGGTACTGTCCGTGCGCATGCCGAAAGGAATGCTGAAGGATCTGGACGCCATTGCGCAAAAAACCGGACGCACGCGCAACGAGCTGATCGTCATGAGCATCGAATTCACTTTGGATCATCTGGAAATCGAAGAAAAGAAATAAAGGATTGTTGAGGGGGCAGTATGGCAATTCTGAAATGCAAAATGTGCGGCGGGGACATTGAACTGTCCGCAGATAAGACGTTCGGGACGTGCGATTCGTGCGGGAGCACGATGACCTTCCCGAAGGTGGACGACGAGCAGCGAGCGAATATGTTCAACCGCGGCAACCACTTCCGCAGGCAGGGCGAATTCGACAAGGCGCTTGCCGTGTATGAGCGCATCGTGCAGGAGGACGAGAACGACGCCGAGGCGCATTGGTGCTGCGCGCTGTGCCGGTTCGGTATCGAGTACGTCGAGGATCCGAACACCTTCGAGTATCTTCCGACCTGCCACCGCGCAAGCTTTGACAGCTTCTTAGAGGACGTCGATTATCTTGCTGCTTTGGAGCATTCCGATGGCATCACGCGCCGCCAGTATCAGAAGGACGCCGCGAAGATCGCCGAGGTGCAGCGCGGCATCTTAGCGACCTCGCAGAACGAGGAACCGTTCGACGTATTCATTTGCTATAAGGAATCCGAAAACGACGGCACGCGCACGCGCGACAGCCTGATGGCGCAGGAGATCTACTATCAGCTCACCGAGCAGGGACGGCGGGTGTTCTTCTCGCGCATCACGCTGGAGGATAAAGCGGGTACCGAATATGAGCCGTACATCTTCGCAGCGCTCAACTCCGCAAAGGTGATGATCGTGGTCACGACTTCGGCGGAGCACGTCAACGCGGTGTGGGTCAAGAACGAATGGAGCCGCTTCCTTTCGCTGATGCGAAAGGACCGCAGTAAACTTCTTTTGCCGTGCTATCGGGATATGGATCCCTATGACCTTCCGGAAGCGCTGTCGGTTTTGCAGTCCTACGATATGAGCAAGATCGGCTTCATTCAGGACCTGATCCGCGGCGTCAATAAGGTTCTGAACGCGCAAAAGCCGAAGGAGACACTGCGTGAAACGGTCAAGGAAACGGTGGTCGTGCAGCCGCAGGCAAACGCGAATGCCGCGCCGCTTTTGAAGCGTGCGTTCATGTTCCTTGAGGACGGCGACTTTGCCCGCGCAGATGAGTTTTGCGAGCAGGTCCTGAACCTTGATCCGGAAAACGCCGAAGCATACCTTGGCAAGCTGATGGCTGAATTGCGCGTGAAATCACGTGATGAACTTAAGAATCAAGCCGAATCATTTGAAGAAAGAGGCAGCTATCAAAAGGCATTTCGTTTCGGAAATGACGAAATGCGCACGTTTTTATCGGATTGTACCGAATCAATTCATAAAACAATTATAGAGCGTCAAGAGGCAGATAGAAGAAGAATAGAGGCAGATAGAAAAAGGATTAACGATGAGATCACACAATCGCTTTTGAGTGCCAAAGACTATGAATCTGATATGCGAACGAAGCTTATAGCAGCTTTGACTTATAAAAACAATGAATTATCCGGCATCGAAGGCAAAATTGCCGCTTTGAATAATGATTTGGAGCATACCAGTGCATTTCGGCTAAAAGAGAAAAAAGTGATCCAAAACCAGATAAATGCACTGAAGGATGAAAAGATTCGTGTTAAAAGAGAGAATAACGAAAAGATTATTACACTTCAGAAGCAACTGCAAGCTGCCTCACGCAATTTGCAACAGACAATAGCCAACAGTCTGGCACAGACAGATGACCCGAGTACCATTGAACGGATGATGTCAAGTGATGGCTCTGATGAGTCTCTGTATCAAGCATTATCGGTAGGCGATCCGTTTATTTATGGTGAATACTGGCAGAGGGAAGCCGAAAAAGATGGAAAAGAGGATATTGAGTGGACTGTGCTAAATAAGGCAGAAGGAAGAATTCTTGTCATTAGCAAATACGCATTGGACTATAAGCAGTATCATTCTTCCAGAACCCATACAAAATGGGATGGCTGCAGTCTAAAAACGTGGTTGAACGGCGATTTTCTAAACGCTGCTTTTTCTACGACGGAGCTACAAAAAATAGTTTGTATCGATCAGAAAAGAGGGAGCGTATTCTTGATGGATACGAATGATATCAATTCGTTTCTCCCAACAAATGGCTCTCGCAAATGTAAGGCAACAAAATATGTCCGTGCAAAGAAAAGCTATGCAAATGATGAAAACGGTTATTGCAGATGGTGGTTACATGCTTCCGGACTTGATTTAGGTCATGCATCGACGGTCGAACCAGATGGACATATTGATAAATTGGGCGATTCTGTCGATTTTGCAAATGCAATCCGACCTGCAATGTGGGTATCGGTTGAGTAATGCTTTGGAGGGGGCAATATGGCAATACTGAAATGCAAAATGTGCGGCGGGGACATTGAGCTTTCCGCAGATAAAACAATCGGTGTGTGTGATTCTTGCGGCAGTATGATGACTTTCCCGAAGGTGGACGACGAGCAGCGGGCGAACATGTTCAACCGCGGCAACCACTTCCGGCGAATGGGAGAGTTCGACAAGGCGCTTGCCGTGTACGAGCGCATCGTGCAGGAGGACGAGAACGACGCCGAGGCGCATTGGTGCTGCGCGCTGTGCCGGTTCGGCATCGAATACGTCGAAGACCCGAACACGTTCGAGTATCTCCCGACCTGCCACCGCGCAAGCTTCGACAGTTTTTTGGAGGACGTCGATTATCTCGCGGCGTTGGAACACAGCGACGGCGTCACGCGCCGCCAGTACCAGAAGGACGCCGCGAAGATCGCCGAGGTACAGCGCGGAATCCTCGCGACCTCGCAGAACGAGGAGCCGTTCGACGTATTCATTTGCTATAAGGAATCCGAAAACGACGGCACGCGCACCCGCGACAGCTTGATGGCACAGGAGATCTACTATCAGCTCACCGAGCAGGGACGGCGCGTCTTCTTCTCGCGCATTACGCTCGAGGATAAAGCGGGCACGGAATACGAGCCGTACATCTTCGCGGCATTGAACTCCGCAAAGGTGATGATCGTGGTCACGACCTCGGCAGAGCACGTCAATGCGGTCTGGGTCAAGAACGAGTGGAGCCGTTTCCTTTCACTGATGCGGAAAGACAGAAGCAAGCTTCTTTTGCCGTGCTACCGCGATATGGATCCCTACGATCTGCCGGAAGCGCTGTCTGTGTTACAATCGTATGATATGGGCAAGATCGGCTTTATTCAGGACCTGATCCGCGGCGTGAACAAAGTGCTGGACGCGAGCAAGCCAAAGGAGACGGTCAAGGAGACCGTTGTGGTGCAGCAGACGCAGCAGAACAATGTTGCGCCGCTTTTGAAACGTGCCTTCATGTTCCTCGAGGACGGAAACTGGAGCAGCGCTGATGAGTATTGCGAAAAAGTTCTGGACCTCGATCCGGAGAATGCGGAAGCGTACCTCGGTAAACTGATGGTGAAGCACAAGGTGAAAAAACGAGAAGCGCTATCCGATACATCGCTGTTTCATCATTCCGATCTTTATCTGAAAATTCAAAGATTTGGCTCTGTTGCGCTCAAAAACGAAATGGCAAACGCAATTGCGGCAATACAGAAGCAAATCTATTCTCATGCGGAACAGCTTGTTTCGGAAGAAAAATACATGGAAGCTGCAAATGAGTATCAACAGATTTCGGATTTTAAAAATGCGCCCGAGAGAGAAAAGGAATGTCGTACCATCGCGGAAAAACTTGCCGTAAGCGCCGTTTTCACAATACAGATGTTTGAAAAGCAGGCTTCCCTGAAAACGCGAATTGCAAAGAATCAGGAAGCATTGGATCAGGAGAAAGAGACTCTGCATCAAACGGAAACGGATGCTGCCGATACGATCGAACGGATAGAAAAACAAACGGAACAAAAGAAGCATGAACTGTCCGAGAATGAAGAAGAACTGAAAAGAACGGATCGACAATTGGCCGAATGGAGCAGAGAATTAAATCATATCGGAGCTTTTAAGCAAAAGCGTAAAGCAGAACTGTGCGAGCTTTTGGAGCAAGGAAAAAAACGGCGCGAGATAATCCAGAAAAAGGTTACAAGTAATCAACTGCAAATAGAAGGCATGCGAAGGATGTATGAGAGTGAGAAAGTATCCTATCGCAGAATGGCTGTAATACAAGATAAGATTCATTCGTTAACGGACACAAAGGAAACGTTATCCCGGGAATACGAACAATTAACGGAACAGGGAGAAATCACCGAGCATACCCGCGATATGTCGATTGCATATTTGCGGAAGGTTCAGTCGCTTTCGCCCCGGTTATGGGAGTTGCTTGCATCCGATTATCCGGACACGGTAGCTCCATTGCAGGGTTGATGTGCGAAGAGGCAACGTACAACAGCACCTTTATTCGGAGGAACAAGTAAAAGACTTTCACTGATAATGCTTGCATGCATAGGGATCACGAGGGGGCAAATATGGCAATTCTGAAATGCAAAATGTGCGGCGGGGATATTGAACTGTCCGCAGACAAGACGTTTGGGACCTGCGACTCGTGCGGCAGCACGATGACCTTTCCGAAGGTGGACGACGAGCAGCGGGCGAACATGTTCAACCGCGGCAATCATTTCCGCAGAGCGGGCGAGTTCGACAAAGCGCTTGCCGTGTATGAGCGCATCGTGCAGGAGGATGAGAACGACGCAGAGGCGCATTGGTGTTGCGCGCTGTGCCGGTTCGGTATCGAATACGTTGAGGACCCGAACACCTTCGAGTATCTTCCGACCTGCCACCGCGCAAGCTTCGACAGTTTTTTGGAGGACGTCGACTACCTCGCGGCATTGGAGCATTCCGACGGCATCACGCGCCGTCAGTATCAGAAGGACGCGGCAAAAATCGCCGAGGTGCAGCGCGGGATCCTTGCGACCTCGCAGAACGAGGAGCCGTTCGACGTCTTCATCTGCTATAAGGAATCCGAAAACGACGGCAGCCGCACCCGCGACAGCTTGATGGCGCAGGAGATTTATTATCAGCTTACCGAGCAGGGACGGCGGGTATTCTTCTCGCGCATCACGCTCGAGGACAAAGCGGGCACGGAGTACGAGCCGTACATCTTCGCGGCATTGAACTCCGCAAAGGTCATGATCGTGGTCACGACCTCGGCGGAGCACGTCAACGCGGTCTGGGTCAAGAACGAATGGAGCCGCTTCCTTTCGCTGATGCGTAAGGACCACAGCAAGCTCCTTCTGCCCTGCTACCGTGATATGGATCCCTATGATCTGCCCGAAGCGCTGTCGGTCCTGCAGTCCTACGACATGTCCAAGATCGGCTTCATACAGGACCTGACGCGCGGCGTTAATAAGGTGCTGGATGCAGCAAAACCAAAAGAGACGGTGAAAGAAACGGTTAAGGAAACCGTCGTGATGCAGCAGGGAAGCAGCAATGTGGCGTCGCTTCTCAAGCGCGCATTCATGTTCTTGGAGGACGGCGACTTTGACAATGCGGACGAGTACTGTGAAAAGGTGCTTGATATCGATCCCGAGAACGGGGAAGCGTATCTCGGAAAACTGTTGAGCAGTTGTGAGATCAGAAGCATAGAGGGTTTGCCGGAATATACGGACCGGCTGGACGATGATATCTCCTATAAGAAAGCGATCCGATTCGGTACGCCGGAGGTTCAAACGCTTTTGACGCAGATCAACCAACGTAATGTTGAGCAGATGATCAGCGATGTGGATCGACAGGAGCAGCAGCAAAAAGAGGAGATTTACCGTCAGGCGCTGGAACAGATGGAGACGCATTCCCGGGATGGCTATGAATCCGCCATAGAACGGTTCTCTTCAATCTCTGACTTTCGCGACGCGAAAAATCTGATGCAAAAATGCGCGGAAGCGATCCGGGAAGTGCAGGCGAGCTTTGAGCACGTGATCAAGCTGTTGTATTTCGATCCGGCAGACGGCACGAAACTGAAGCCGCTGCGGCTGAACGGGATCCCGATGATCTCCACAAGCCATTATTATATCATCGGGTTGAAGGACGACGGAACGGTAGCCGTTTGGGGAGCCGACAAGGAAGAAGAAGCCACTTACCGCAGCCAGGTCGCCGGTTGGAAGGACATCGTTGCAGTTCACGCCTCGCGTTGGGAATCATACGGCATCAGAAAAGACGGAACGGTCGCAGAAGCATCGAAATTTGACGGTGATGCGAACAGATTTGCAGATTACAGGGACCTTGTTGCAATATCAGGCTCACTTGGCCTGCGATCGGACGGGAAGATAGTCGGCATAAAGATTGTCGGCAAGGAAGCCGCTGACTGGAAGAACATCGTGGAAATCCGCGATCGCGGTTCCGATATCTTCGGACTATGCGCAGACGGTTCCGTGCTTGCTGTTGGGGACAATCAATTCTCGCAATGCAACGTATCGGGTTGGAAAAACGTGGTTGCGATCGATGCTGGTTATGATCAAACGATCGGATTAGGGGAAGACGGATGGGTAACGCGGGTAGGCCGCGCGTATGACGCTGACACTCACAAGGCATGGAGCTATTTCGAACTGCAAAAGATGAAGGACATCGTAGCCGTCGCAGCGGGACATGACTTTATTGTCGGCCTGAGAGCGGACGGAACGGTGACGGCTTGCGGCGCGGGTTGGATCAAAGAAAAAGCATATGGATGGAAAGGCATCATTGCCATCGCGACAGACAGTGAACGGGTGGCGGGGCTGAAGGAAGACGGCACCATCGTTACCTGCACAAATGGGTACAACCATTGTACACCCGACATACGTCTGTTCGACGGGATTCTGTCGTTCGAAAAGATCCTGCAGCAGCGTATACAGGAAGAATGGGAGTGCAAACGCAAAAAGCTGACGGATCAACTTGCCGCCGCCAAACAGCGCAAGCAAGCCGCCGAAACCGAACTTGCAAATCTGAAGGGTTTGTTTTCCGGTAAACGACGCAAGGAGCTGCAGGAAACGATTGAATACAACGACAAGAGTATTCGCAATTTGCAAGCGGAACTGAGACAGTTGGGGAACTGATTACGAGGGGGCAGCATGGCAATTCTGAAATGTAAAATGTGCGGCGGGGATCTGAACGTCGCTGAGGGACAGACCGTTTGCGAGTGCGATTACTGCGGGTCGAAGCAGACCGTGCCGACGCTCGACAACGAAAAGAAGCTGACGCTGTTTACGCGCGCGAACCGCCTGCGGTTAATGTGCGAGTTCGATAAGGCGTATAACGTGTATGAGAGCATCGTTTCCGAGTTCCCGGAGGAAGCGGAAGCGTACTGGGGTCTGGTGCTGTGCAAATACGGCATCGAATATGTGGACGATCCGGCAAGCGGGAAAAAGATCCCGACGTGCCACCGTTCATCGTTCGATCCTGTATTGGAAGACAGTAATTTTGAAATGGTCATGGAGTATGCGGACAGCTTAGCCCGTTCCGTGTATCGTGCCGAAGCAAAGGAGATCGAACGGCTCAGAAGCGGCATTTTAGAGGTTTCCGCAAAGGAGCAGCCCTACGATATTTTCATCTGTTATAAGGAAACCGACGAGAACGGCAGCCGCACGATCGACAGCGTGATCGCGCAGGACGTCTATACAGCACTGACGGAGAAGGGCTATCGCGTATTTTTCTCGCGCATCACACTGGAGGACAAGCTCGGACAGGAATATGAGCCCTATATCTTCGCGGCGCTGCATTCGGCAAAGATCATGCTGGTGTTCGGTACGGACTACGACTATTTCAACGCGGTCTGGGTCAAGAATGAGTGGAGCCGCTACCTTGCGCTGATCGCAAAGGGCGAGAAGAAAACGCTGATCCCATGCTATAAGGATGTCGACGCCTACGACACGCCGCAGGAATTCAAGCGCCTGCAGGCGCAGGATATGGGCAAGGTCGGCGCGATTCAGGATCTTCTGCGCGGGATCGAAAAGATCCTTCCGCGGCAGAAGCCCGAACAGGTGAAGGAAATCGTCAGAGAAACGGTTGTCGTGCAGCAGGTTCCCACTGCGCAAGGCAGTACAGTTGCGTCACTGCTGAAGCGCGCATTTATGATGCTTGAAGAATCAAATTGGGCAAAAGCCGACGAGCTTCTGGAACAGGTGCTGAACATCGATCCCGAATGCGGAGAAGCGTATCTTGGGAAGTTGCTAGCGGAAAAGAAGATAAAGAATCGTGAAAAACTTAAGGATATCGGGATTTCAGCAAATATTCTCAAACTCCAAAAAAATTATAAAAAAGCATTTGAATATGGCGATGAAAAACTGAAGGCTGAATTGTCAGATATCTGTAACAGTGTTGAAGCAAGGCGTATAGAAAACGAATATCAGGCAGCGTGCAAAAAGGCAGAGGAAGGCACACTGCTGTCGTTAAGGGAAGCTGAGACACTTTTTGAAAGATTACGCACATACAAGGATTCGGAACAGCGTGCAATTGATTGCAAGTCCAGTATTGTAAAACTCAGCAGTTCAAAACGATCTTTCTTTCAACGGGCGAATCTGCTTGTTAGAAATAGGATTGCAGCGCATGATTGGTGTACATATGGGGTAAAGGCGGACGGTACGGTCGCAGCGGAAGGAAAAAACAAAGACGGCCGCTGTAATGTTTCCAACTGGACAGAAATTGTCGCGATTTCGGCAGGACTTTATCATTCGGTCGGCTTGAAATCGGACGGTACAGTTGTTACAGCAGGAAGCGGCATGTCCGGGATGAGTAATGTGAAGGGGTGGAATGATATCGTTTGTGTTTCAGCGGGGTGCTTTCATACAGCAGGACTAAGAAAAGACGGAACCGTCGTTGCGGTCGGAGATAATAAATACGGGCAATGCAACACTTCTGAATGGAAGGATATTATCCAGGTTGTGACAGGAGGAAGCCATCACACGGTCGGATTGAAAACGGACGGAACCGTCGTTGCAGTCGGTGATAATACACATGGTCAGTGTAATGTAAGTGAATGGAAGGATATTACCGCAGTTGCTGCAAATGCCTTTTATACCATTGGATTGAAAAAGGATGGAACCGTTGTCAGAACAGCAGGTTCATTTAACAAAACAACTAATGCGGAAATACAAGTTCCTCAATTAAAGGACATCATTGCCATAGCACTCACATTGAGCAGTTCTTCATATGCGGTAGGATTATGCGCTGACGGTACTGTTGTGAAGATTGAGTTGGGTTACAGTGGAAAATGCCAAGAAATGGTCGGCTGGCGAGATATTGTGGCGATTGCGGCCGGTGAAGGCCATATAGTCGGTGTCAAAGCAGACGGAACGGTTATAACGGATGGAAAAGTATATGAACCCGGATGCAAGGTTACCGATTGGAAGTTGTTTGACAGCATCGATGCGTTGGAAGAACAAAGAAAGCTTGCAGAACAAAAAGCCGAAGAAGCAAAAAAGAAAGTGTCAGCAGTGACACACGCCTTAAAGAATAGCGAGACAAAAGCCGGTCCTACCCTCAAGGAAAGACTTGCTGCGGCAAACGCGAAGACAGAGCATCTTGAGCAAATTTTATCCGTTTTCAATGCAACGCAAGCACAGATACGATCTCTGCAAAGCGAGCTTACCGAGACTGTTTCACAAGAAAAGCAGCTTACCGAACAACGTTCGCGGCTCGGCGTTTTCGCAGGCAAGGAGAAAAAACGCATCGACGTGGAGCTTTCAATTCTCTCAGCAAAGAAAATCAATCTCCCTGCCCGGATCGATCAGAAGCAAAATGCCATCGATCATTACGCTGCGCTCGCAGATGTCGAGCGTGATCTTTGCGAGGCGAAAAGGAACGCTGCTGATCTTGAGACACAGATTGCAAACGCTGACATTGAGTACAGTTTTGAAGAAGCGCTGCGCATCTATCTGAGTGAAGCAAATATAACCCGTGCCGTAAACGCTTCGCTCTATCCGTTGATGCAACCTGACTCGATTGCATTTGGCAGATATATTCAGAAGGAAAACGGACGCCCAGAACCGATCGAGTGGCAGGTGCTTGCGCGGGAGAACGGACGCGTGCTGATTATCAGTAAATATGCGCTCGATTGTGTGCCGTACAATACGTTATATAAAAACGTAACATGGGAAACCTGTTCTCTGCGTAAATGGCTGAATGAGACGTTCCTGAATGCTGCGTTCAGCTCTGTGGAACAAAACAGCATACTCAGTACAAAAGTCACTCCGGATAAGAATCCGCCGTACAGCGTATCTCCCGGCAACTATACAACGGATAAAGTATTCCTTCTCAGCATCAAAGAGGTTAAAAAGTACTTCTTTATCGACATATATCGTAAATGTCAAGGGACCCCACACTGCTATGCAAAAGGCGCATTTAAACACCTCAATGCCTGTTGGTGGTGGCTGCGTTCACCCGGTACCAGTTCCGCCCGCGCTGCGGATGTCGGCTGTGAGGGGACCGTCGTTGAAGGCGGTGACGATGTCAATCGTCAGATCGCCGTCCGTCCTGCAATGTGGATCAACCTCGGTACAGAGAATTGAAATAGGAGAGACTATTATGGCAGAGAAGAACGTAACGCTTTTTGTCGGGAACGGAGTCAACCGCGCAGACAAAACGGCGATTTCATGGGATGATTTGCTGAAGGAAATCAGCAACGAAGATACAAAGCTTATCTCGGATGAACTTGGCATGACGCTTCGCTACGAGTATATCGACACCGTCGCGGAGGAACGCAGCATCAAGATCAAGCGCGCTGTTGCCGAAAGAACACAGGAAAAGGCAAAGGAGATCATCGGGAAGTCGAATTCGGTTCATAGACAGATCATGGAGCTGCCCATCAAAACCATTTTTACAACCAACTATGATTATTCGCTTGAATTGAGCGTTGATAAACGATTTGTGCCCGTTCAAACGACCAAAGAACGTGTGTACAGCTTTTATAGAAAGCAGCGAATTGCAGATAAAGCAATTTATCATATCCACGGCGAATGCCGATATCCGAATTCCATTTGTTTGGGCTTTGAGCAATACGCGGGAATGCTGGAGAAAATGCGAAGCAGATTGGTGAAGAGTACCGAAACACCTGATAAAACGAGTAAGTTTCATCTACATGATGTATTGACTGGGATCGAACAGGCGGATGAGGCATGGTACTATGATTTCTTTAGAAATAATATCATTTTCCTCGGCTTTGGAGTCGATCCTTCGGAAGAGGATGTATGGTGGCTGATCACATATCGAAGAAAATTGAAAGAGCAATATCCGAACCTGATTCGTAACCGACTGATTTATATCGACACAATACCTATTGGAAAACGTACAAAAGCTGACGAAGCAAAGGAAAAAGTGCTAAATGCAATGGACGTTGAAATACATCGGACAGAAGGTCGGACGTATCGTGAAAAGTATCAAAATGCGATTGCATTTCTTAAAGAAATAACAACAGCGGAGGAACAGCGCAATGTCTAAATTTGTTATCGAATGTCCGCGGTGCGGAAAGTACGCAGAAGCAAAGACCGGATTCTTTGCGAAGAAGAGAATCGAATGTTCGTGCGGGAACGTGATCAACGTGCGCACGGATAAGTTATCGAGCCGCAAGTGCCCGCACTGCGGCAACGACGTCGTGTTTGACCAGTCGAAAGGCGCGGACGCAAAATGCCCGGTCTGCCACGAGCCGATCAACACCATGGCGGAACAGGACAAAACCGTCACCTTTACCTGCGCGCAATGCGGGATCGAGCTGCGCGCATCACGCGGCGCGTCGCGCTATGTCTGCCCGGTCTGCGATTTCGACAACAACGTCGTCGAACGTGCAGAGAAGGCCCGCATCAGCAAGGAAGGGATTGCGAGCATCATCAAGTATGAGGGCGACAACAACACGTTCGTGTGGAAGCACCCGATCGAGGACTTCAACCTCGGCTCGCAGTTGATCGTGCATGAATCGCAGGAAGCGATCTTCTTCAAGGACGGACAGGCGCTTGACCTGTTCGGACCGGGTCGCTATACGCTCGAAACGCAGCAGCTTCCGATGCTCGAAAAGGTCTACAAACTGCCGACCGATTCCGAGAAAACATTCCATTCCGAGGTCTACTTCATCAACAAGACCGTGCAGATGGGCATGAAGTGGGGCACGCCAGATAAGGTGCGCTTCATTGACCCGCTGACCGGCACGCCTCTGGAAATCGGCGCATCGGGCGAAATGAACCTGATGGTTGAAAATTCGAGAAAGCTCCTGGTCAAGCTCGTCGGCACCACAAGCGGCATCGCGTGGGAGGACGGACCGGGCTTCACGAAGTCGCTGCAGGCGTCGTTCCGTCCGATGATCACGAGCGCGGTCAAAGCGAATCTCGGTGCGGTCATCAAGAACAACGAGATCGACATCCTTGAGGTCGATGAAAAGCTCGAGCTGATCTCCGCAAAGCTGCATGAAAAGGTCAACGAGGGCTTTGCGGAATACGGCCTTGCCGTGCCGCAGTTCTATGTGACGAGCGTCGTGCTGCCGGAGAGCGATCCGAACTTCAAGCGCATTCGCGAGCTTCACACGATCGTGCTGCAGACGCGCGTGATCCAGGCCGAAGCGACGGTTAAAACCGTACAGGCGCAGAGTCAGGCGCAGTACCGCACCGCCGAGGAGCAGAGCAAGGCGGCGATCGAAGCGGCACGCAGGCAGGCAGAACTGGAGCGCCAGACGACCGAGACCGAGGTCGCGCGGCGCGAGGCCGAGCGCAGGGTGATCGCGGCGCAGGCGGAGGCGCAGGCGCAACGTATGCAGGGTCTGACCGAGGCCGAGATCATGGCGGCAAAGGGCTACAGTCAGAAAGACGTCCTGCAGGCCGAGGTGCAGAAAGCGTATGCCGAGGGCATCGGCAACATGGGACCGGCGATCTCGGCAGGCGGCGGCGGAAGCAGCATCGTCGGGGATATGCTTGGTCTCGGCGTCGGCATGGCGGCGGCAAGCACGATCGCGCCGCAGATCGGCAGCATGTTCGGCAATATGCAGCCGCAGGGTGCCAATCAACCGGCACAGCCCGCAGCGCCTGGCGACGGTTGGGACTGCATGTGCGGCACGAAGGGCATCACGTTCAAGTTCTGTCCGAACTGCGGCAAGCCGAAGCCCGCGCCGGAATCCGGATGGATCTGCCCGAACTGCGGCAAGACCGGCATCACGTTCAACTTCTGCCCCGATTGCGGCACGAAAAAGCCGGAAGCGAACAAGGGGTGGGACTGCCCGGACTGCGGCATGAAGAACATCAATTTTAACTTCTGCCCGAACTGCGGCAAAAAGAAGCCGGAAGCGCCAGCAACATGGGACTGTCCCGATTGCGGCATCAAGAATATCACGTTTAACTTCTGCCCGAACTGCGGCAAAAAGAAGGGGGAATAAACCATGAAGCTCGAAAAGAAACAGATCCGGGGGATCGCCTTTTTTGCAATCATCCTTGTCGTATATAACATCCTTGCGTTCGTGATCCCGTTCCCGAAAAACGGCTGCCTCTGGGCGGCTTGGGCGTTCGGGCTTGTTGCGATCCTGCTGCAGATCCCGATTTTACTGCTTGCGTTCCGTAACGGCGAGACCGTCAAGAGCAAGTTTTACGGCTTCCCGATCGCGCGCGTCGGCGTCATTTATCTGATCGCGCAGATGATCGTCACCGTGCTGTTCTTCGCGCTTGCGTTTGTCAACTGCCCCGCATGGATCCCGGTCGTGATCTCAGTGCTGGTGCTTGCGGCAGGTCTGCTCGGCGTGATCGCCACGGATGCCGCGCGTGACGAGATCGAACGGCAGGAAAAGACGGTCAAGGTCAATACCTCGTTTATGAAGACGCTGACCGTCGACGCACAGACGCTTCTTTCCCGCGCAAAGAGCGAGCCCATTAAAAACGCCTGCAAAAAGGTCTTTGAAGCTGTGCGCTATTCCGACCCGATGAGCGCCGACGCGCTTTCCGACGTCGAATCCCGCATCCGCACCGAGTTCGACAGCTTCACCGACGCGGTGATTTCCGACAACGCCGACGCCGCAACCGCCTCCGCGGAAGAGCTTCTGACGCTGCTGAAAGAGCGCAATAGCATATGCAAGATGGAGAAGTGAGGGAATAATATGACAATTAAAGAAGCAAGTGTATTATTCAATTTGGATGAAAAAGAAATACGAAAAAGGAAAAATAATGGAATGATCATAGGTGTTCGCAAAGATGGTCGTGCAGTTGTTATTCCAAACGAGACCGTGATTATTCCGTCAAAAAAGGATATTCAATCATTCCTTCTGCAAATTATTCGGTACAAGAACAATCCTCATATTTCGCTATCTAGGAAAATTTGTCCTGACCAAAGATCCTTGTGCGCAGTAATGCAATATTTGTTTTTAAGAGGATTCATTGGGGAATTATGTGATACTGACAACAAGAGCATAGATACCCTGTTTGCAGAAGTAGAACTTACCGATGAAGGGATTAACTATATCATGGGAAATGGAGTCTATAATAGAATAAACGTAGATCTGAGTGTTCCTCTCCAAATCAATCCTAGTTTTAAAATAGGCCTTATTAATATTGCATGATCAGTTTTTGATTTATAGTATGTTAGGAAATAGTGAAACACTATAGCTTTCAAATATCTTAGAAAAATGCAAATAGAAAGAGGTCATTATGGCAATCTTCAAATGCAAAATGTGCGGAGGCACGATCGAGTTCAACGAGGGCGATACGATCGGCGTGTGCGACAGCTGCGGAACGAAGCAGACGCTGCCGCGGCTTGACAGTGACCGCAAGGCGAATCTGTATGACCGCGCGAACCATTTTCGCCGGAACAACGAATTCGACAAGGCAATGTCGATCTACGAGAACATCCTGAACGAGGATCCGACCGACGCAGAGGCGTACTGGTCGATCGTGCTCTGCCGATACGGCATCGAGTACGTCGAGGATCCCGCGACGCATCGGCGCGTGCCCACGGTCAACCGCGCACAGTTCACGTCAATCTTCGATGACGAAGACTATAAGTCCGCACTGAAAAACGCGGACGCGCTGCAGCGCTCGATCTACGAGGACGAGGCGAGGACGATCAATGAGATTCAGAAAGGCATCCTGGAGATTTCTGCGAAGGAGGAACCGTTCGACGTCTTCATTTGCTATAAGGATACGGACGCGAACGGCAGAAGAACGCCCGATTCCGTGCTTGCGACCGACCTCTATCATCAGCTGACCAACGAGGGCTTCAAGGTGTTCTTCTCGCGCATCACGCTCGAGGACAAGCTCGGGCAGGAATACGAGCCTTATATCTTTGCTGCGCTGAATTCCGCAAAGGCAATGGTCGTGCTCGGCACCAAGCCGGAGCATTTCAACGCCGTGTGGGTGAAAAACGAGTGGAGCCGTTATCTCGCACTGATCAAGGCCGGCGCGAAGAAGACGCTGATCCCCGCCTACCGCGACATGGATCCCTATGATCTGCCTGAAGAGTTTTCGCATCTGCAGGCGCAGGATATGAGTAAGCTCGGCTTTATGCAGGACCTGATCCGCGGCATCAAAAAGATCGTCAGGACCGACGAGCCGAAACATACGACCATTCGAGAAACGGTGGTTCAGCAGCCGGCGCAGACCAATACGGCCCCGCTGCTTCGCCGCGCCTTTATGTTTCTGGAGGACAGCAACTGGCAGAGCGCCGATGAATACTGTGAGAAGGTCCTCGACCTCGATCCCGAAAATGCAGAAGCATATCTCGGCAAGCTGATGGCAGAGCTGAAAGTCAGGAAACGCGACGATCTGAAAAATCAGCCGAAGCCGTTCGACGACCGGAACAATTATCAGAAGACGATTCGGTTCGGCAGTGATGCACTCAAAAAGAAGCTGGCGGAGGATACTGCCTTCATCAAGGATCGCAACGAGACTGCCCGAAAAGAGGGAATCTATTCGAATGCGCTTGCATTGAAGAACGCCGGGGAGTTTGCAGAGGCAAAGTCCTTGTTTGAATCGATCGCCGATTATAAGGATGCGGGCGATCAGATCGGTGATTGCGCAGAATTGATCGAAAAACAGCGCAAGGACGGCATTTATTACAACGCCATGTCTTTGGCAGCCGAAAAAAGCATCAAAAGACAGCAGCGTGCGATTGAACAGTATCGCACCATTCCGGGATGGAAGGATGCGGATGAACAGATCAAGGCATGCGAAAAACGCATTGAAGAGATCAAAGCAAAGGAAGAAGCCGAGCGTATCGAAATCGAACGAAAGGCGGAAGAAGTGCGCATTGCGGCTGAAAAGCGGAAGAAAAAGAATAAGAAAATCGCTTTGATTGTTGCAATCGTCCTTGCTGCTGCTACGGCTGTTTTGATTTTGCTGTTTACCGTTATTATGCCTGCGATTCGTTCTTATCAGGCAAAATTGTTACAGGATCAGGAATATGAAGCGGCTGTGGCATTATATAACGCCGGGGAGTTTGAGCGCGCGAGGAATGCTTTTAGTCAGCTAATCGGGTATAAAGACAGCAGTTCTTATTTGAATAAATGTAAAAAAGCTATTAATGACCAGGACTATGATGCTGCTCTTGCCTTATACAATAATGGAAAATATCAGGAAGCAATGTCTTCTTTTAAATCCTTGAATGGGTACAAGGACAGCAAAGAGATGATCGAGAAATGCCAAACGATCATTAATGACCCGAACTATGATGCTGCTCTTGCCTTATATAATGACGGGAAATACGAAGAAGCAATCGCAGCGTTTACAGCTCTTGATGGATATAAAGACAGCGCGGCGCAGATTGAGAAGTGTGAAACGGCGATCAAAGACGAGAAATACGCTGCCGCCGTGGAGCTTTATACTGCTGGGAAATACGAAGACGCAATCGCGGCGTTTACAGCGCTTGATGGATATAAAGACAGCGTGGCGCAGATTAACGAAATCAAACCAAAGTATTACAAGCTGTTGCTCTCTAACGCGCGCGTTGGATCAACGGTCTTTTTCGGTTCATACGAGCAGGATAATGATACAGCAAACGGCAAGGAGGATATCGAATGGATCGTTCTTGCAAAGGAAGGGAATAAGGTACTTGTTATCAGCAAATATGCACTTGATTGCCAGAAATATAATTCAACCGATACAGATGCAACATGGGAAACATGTTCCTTGCGCAAGTGGTTGAATGGGACGTTCTTGAACGCGGCGTTCAGTTCTGTGGAGCAAAACAGCATTATCAGTTCCACGGTTACCGCAGACAAGAATCCGTCATACAGCACGTCGCCCGGTAACAATACAACAGACAAAGTATTCCTGCTAAGCATAATGGAAGTGAACAAATATTTTAGTTCGGCTAGTGCCCGTCAATGTCAGGGAACTGCATACTGCTGTGTGCCAGGCGCATATAAAGACAGCAATGGCAATTGCTGGTGGTGGCTGCGGTCGCCCGGCTTCGATTCTAACTTCGCTGCAGGTGTCGACTACGGCGGCTCCGTCGATAACTTCGGTAACTATGTCTACGACCGTGATGGCGCCGTCCGGCCCGCTTTGTGGATTGATCTTGGCGCAAACAACTAAGGAGAAGCGAAATGCGGGCATTCACCTGCCCCGTCTGCGGGGGAAAAATGAATATTGTGATTGAGACCGGTCTTGCGGTCTGCGAGGCGTGCCAAAGGACGTTTGACGCCGATCCCAAGGACGTACAAAAGTACGGCGGAATCGTTCGGGACGCGGAGCGTTTGATGCGGCAAAACAATGTTGCAGGGTACGAGGATGCGATCCGGCTGCTCGCGTCGATCCCCTTTGTTTCCGGCGCAAAGGAAAAACAGGCGGAATGTGAAAAGCGGCTTTCCGAACTGCAGAACAGGATGGAACGGCACAGGGAGCTTATTCACCGCGAGGACGAAAAGAATACTAAGCTCGGAATCATCCTTCTGATCCTGACGCTCCTGTTCGCCGCCGCGGCGATCATCGGCATTGTGTATCTTGTCATCCTCTGGAGCAAAGGCATGCTTTCGCGCCCCGCGATCATCGTCATCGTCTCCGTCATTGTCATTGCCGCCGCCCTTGCGCTGTTCAGCAGACTCCGGGGCGGGAACTGAGAACAATACTGAAAAGACACACTGATACAAGCACAGGGTATCTTTTTCAACTGTAGAATAGAAAGAAATATAAGAATATGATCGTTCGCTGCTGAGTCAGTTATATCTACTCGTACCATAGAAGGACTCTAATTTGGATACAATTAGGGTCCTTCTTTTTTGCACCCCTCCCATGTGAAAAAGTCCTTATATTATGGGCTTTTTCGGCTTCTCGCACACGAATACCTGCTCGAGCCGTCTCTTCATTCATGCTCATCCAGTCGATTTTCGACCACTTACAGCAAAACACCCATCTCGACCGACTCTGAAATCGTGTGCGAGATGGGGGTAATCGTGTACGAGATGGGAGTAATCGTGTGCGAGATAGGGGTATTCGTGTGCGAGATGGGGTAATCGTGTGCGAGATGGGTATTTCGTGTGCGAGATGGGGTAATCGTGTGCGAGATAGGGGTAATCGTGTGCGAGATGGGGTAATCGTGTGCGAGATGGGGTAATCGTGTGCGAGATGGTCAACGCGACAAACAGGAAGTTGCCGTTATTTGTTTCCTATGCCCAGATTGCCATCGCCAAAGTGCCGACAACGATCAGAATCAACCCGGCAAGCGCCTTTCTGCTCAACTTTTCTTTGAATACGAAATAGGAAAAAGCGACGGAAACGATAATGCTGAGCTTATCGATCGGTACGACAACGCTGACGACGCCGTTCTGTATGGAGTAATAGTAACAGAGCCATGATGCGCCTGTGGCAATCCCGGACAGAGCTATGAATACAAGTTCTTTGGAATCAGTATTTTTCAGTTCAGCACCTTTGCCTTTAACGAAGACGATCAGCCAAGCCATAACAAGAACAACACCTGTACGGATCGCCGTCCCGAGATTTGATTCTACATCCGTTATGCCGATCTTTCCCAGAATAGAGGTCAGGGCAGCAAAAACAGCGGAACCGATCGCGTAGGGCAGCCACGTGCGCTTTGTGTCCTTTGCTTCAGTTTTCTTCTTTTCGATCATCAGAAACACGCCTGCCGCAAGAAGTGCAGTACCGATCAGCTTGACCGCCAGATGTTCTGTCTCACTGAAAAGGATGATTGCGATAAGCACTGTCAGAACCGTGCTGGATTTATCGACGGGAACGACCTTGTTCACATCGCCGACGGACAGGGCTTTAAAATAGCAGATCCACGAGGCTCCTGTCGCAAGGCCGGACAGAATTAAGAAGATGATAGATTTTGCCGATATTTCCGTGATCGTTCCAGCAGAGCCAACGATAAACACCATGATCCAGGCAAAAAGGAGTACAACGACCGTCCGCAGAGCAGTCGCCACGTCTGAATCAGTCTTTTTGATCCCGCATTTCGCAAGTATCGCCGTAAGTCCGGCAAAGAGCGCGGACAAAGCCGCCATGATCAGCCACATATCTTCCCCTTATTCATTGTCATATATTCTGGTAATTCTCGTCCATCAATTATCTCTAAGAGAAATCCCGATTTGTCTGTCCGTTACCTCTTGCTCCACAGCAAGCAGTCGATTTTCTTTGTATCGCTGACCCACGCATACTCCGGAAGCAGACGATCAAATTCGTAGATATTCTCCCGGGCCTCGTCGGTGGTCAGATAATCGGCGTACCAGTTCACGATCTGGGCATACAAGGCCACAGCATTCTGCAGCTTCTCTTCCTGTGTTTTTCCCATCAGCTCAAGGCCAAGATTCTGAAGAACGTACTGGTCCCAGATGGGTTTTGACGCATCGATCGTCGCCAGCATCTTGGAACTGAACGACGCCTCTACATTCCCGGTAATCCTATACAGTTCCGTGATGATCTGCTCAAAGGAATAATGCTCTGTCTTTGCCTTGGCGAACAGATCGTAGTAGTACCGTCGCCACTCTTCATTACGTCTGATGCGGTAATACCCATTGAAAGCACGCTGGAAATCCGGAGAAGCCAGATCTCCGCGCATGATCTCTGCATATCTATCGAGACCGAGGCCACGTGCAAGCTGCGCCTGCAAGACTT
>CAMHER010000005.1 GCA_946184215.1 uncultured Clostridia bacterium
TTTCGCGTCGGATCTTCTCTTTAAGTACACAAATCGTCAGGAGAGTGGGGAATTGCGTTCTTGCAATCACGGGTTTTTCGGCTGCAGTGGGGAAGCTGATCTGGGTTTTGGCAGGATTCCCCGGGAAATCTTAAAATTGCCGCTCACAGGCTTGTCGGAAACGATTGCTTCTTGACAAGGCCCGCCGTTATGCGTTACCTTGTAGATACTCCAATTCGACAGGATCTGCTATGGAAAAAACAAAACGGAAGAAAAAAACAGGCAGGCACGCTCGCGTCCTGATTCCTGTCATAGCGCTGCTGTTTTGCGCGATCGTCCTGGTGACGGCGCTTTTTCTCCGCAGCCTGGAAGCGCCGCCGGAGGCCGGGATCGCAGCTGAGGCGGAGGCGGTCTCCGTTCCCGCGCCGACGCCGACCCCCGCGCCGCCCACGCCGACGCCCGCCCCCACCCCCTATGTGCCGCCTCTTCTTACGCTTGACGTGGTGACGGCGGAGGAGTCGCTGGACGTTGTCGTGTGCGACAGCGAGGGCCTTGCCGTGCCGGGCTATGCTTTTCCGCTTGCGATCCGCTATGAGTCCGGTGAGGACCACGCTGTTGTGACTGACGTCAACGGCCGCTATACCGCCTCCTACCTCGTCGGAGGGGAATACACCGTGTCCATGCCGGAGCTGGAAGGCTTTCGGCAGGCAGAGAGCGTGACGTGTGAAGTGAAGGACCGCGCGTCCTTCAACCAGGCTTTGAGCGTGGACGCCCTGCTTGCGGCCAATGGGCTCTCCTCCCTTCCCGGGGCGGACAAGGACGCCTTCGTGTACCGTTACGAGCTTGGTCCGAACGGTTTCCTGCTTCTTGCCGACGGCACGGAAAGCGACGTGCGGCCTGTGGAGGAACAGGGAAAGCTTGCCTGGGGCGAGCGCAGCGTTCTGCACTACTTCCGCAACGACGGCACCCCCGTCTCCCCCGAGGAGCTGGATGAGGACGCCGTTGTCTGGACAGACTATTATACCGAAGAAGCGACAGAGCGCGTGGAGCTGCTCCGTCCGGACGGCACGCCGGAGGGCTCTTACGCCATCACGGCCGAGCCCGACGAGGCCGAACGGCCGACCCACGGCTGGATCGAGCTGGGGGGCAAGACCTATTACAGCAACGCCGAGGGGCAGCTGGTAACGGGGCTGAAGAACATAGGCGGCAAGCTCTGCTATTTTGACCCGGAGGGCGTCAAGGCCGGTATGCTGGGCATCGACGTGTCCTACTTCAACGCCGCCATTGACTGGAACGCCGTCAAGGACGGCGGGATCGACTTTGCCATCGTCCGTGTCGTCGGACGCACCTGGGAAAAGGGGATCCTCTTTGAAGATGAGGATTCTTACCGTCAGGGGACGAACGGCGGCTATTATCTTCAGGGCGCCAAGGCGGCGGGCCTGCAGGTCGGCGCGTATGTATACTCCAACGCGATCAATGAAAAGGAAGCGGTCGAAGAAGCCGAGCTGGCCATTGAGGTGCTGAAAAAATCCGGCGTTGCGCTGGATATGCCGGTCTACTACGATCTGGAATTCTCCGGCGAGTATCCGCGCGGACGGGCCGACCGGCTCAGCTTTGTCCAGCGCGCCGCCATCGTAAAGGCCTTCTGCACGGCGATCGAGGAAGCCGGCTACCGCGCCGGCGTCTACGCGGGCGAGTATTTCTTCACCCGCGCCCTGCGGCTGCAGGATGTGGAGCCCTATGATCTCTGGTATGCCGTCTATACCGAGAACCTGGTTCCGCCGGACTTTCGCGGCTTTGACATCTGGCAGTTCTCCGAGAGCACGCGCATCGACGGCATGAGCGATGAGACGGATATGAATGTGATTTTTTAATACGATTTTCGAAGCTCTTCTATAAACAGCTGATCACACAAAAACCCGGCCTGCAGGCCGGGTTTTTGTGTTTTTTCCTATCCAGTTATCAAGGCAGCTTCAGGCGCTTTTTATCCTCGTACATGGCCGCGTCTGCACGCTCCACCACAGTGCCGAAGCAGCTGTCGCTTTCTCTGCGCAGTTCCGCCATGCCGCAGGCAATGATCACGCCGCCCGAGCGGATATGCTCGTCATTGGCGGCCTCAAGCCTCTCGATCAGGGATGCGCGGTTTTCAAAATCCGCGCCCGTCAGTACCGCCACAAACTCGTCTCCGCCCACGCGGTAGACAGGGCTGTGCTTGAACACATTGCAGATCGCGCGGCAGGCCTCGCGGATGTATTCGTCGCCCGCCTGGTGACCGCGGGTGTCGTTGACGGCCTTCAACCCGTTGAGATCGCACCAGACCACGGCGAAGGGCTCGGCCTTCTGCTGCTGCATCAGCGCGTTCCAGCGCTTCTCCGCTTCGACGAAGGCGTGCTTGCTCTTTACACCCGTCAGTGCGTCGCGATTGATCTGCTCCTGGGCCAGCGCCAGTGCGCGGTCACGCCGTCGCTCGGTGTCCACATTGCTCATGGCCACAAGGTAGCTTCCGTCCGAGAGCGTCACCTTCATCTGATAGTAGGTCGGAACGCCGTCGATCAGCAGCCGGAAGGACACCGAGAGCGTCCCCTCCTCCGCCAGCGACCGGTTCAGCGTTTCCCTGGTCATGAGGTTGGCAACCTGCTCGCGGTCCTCGGCACAGATGTTTGAAACGATCCGTTCGGCAAAGCGGGCAAAGAAGTTTTCTTCCCCCTCGCCGAGGCTCAGCGTGCCATGCGCGCTGGGCTGTGTAAACTCGGTATAGCGCTCGGTCGCGCCATCCACGTAATAGATGCTCTCCATATTGACGGAAAGCTCCCGGGCCAGGCGCAGAAGATTCAGCGCGTCTCCGTCCGGCCGGGCGGAAAGCCGGGCCTGGGAGATCTGATCGTCCACATTGCTGATGCCGATGATGATGTGGTGGCAGTCATGCGTCTCGGCACGGACAGCCTTGAGGTTATAGTAGATCACTCCCTCGTCGGACGCCAGCCGGTAGACCAGCGAGAACGGCTGATCGCCGATCAGCTGGACAAGCAGCGTTTCCTTCTGCAGCAGCAGCGCCACGCGCTCCCGATCCGCCGGGTGGACAAGGCTGCTTACGCGCCGTGACATCTCGGCAAAAAAGTCGGCGCCGCTGTGTTCGATCTGAAGATCCTCGCAGCGTCCGGCGGGGCTGAAGGCCACGTAGTGATTGCTGTGTGTGTCGACGTAGTAGATCCTCTCAAAGCCGCTGGAGAGCGCGTGGGCAATTTTTCCGAAAGCCTCGTCTCTGGTCTCCTCCGGCACCGCCGCCGTCAACGCGGGAGTGGAAAGCTCCTGCTCCCTGCGCCGCTCGAGAAAATGGACATACTCCTCCGCCGGGACAGGGCGGGAGAAATAGTAGCCCTGCACCAGATCGCAGCCCATTTCCCGGAGCACGGCAAGCTGCTCCGCCGTCTCCACCCCCTCGGCGATGACCGGGACGGAGAGATAGTCCGCGATGTCGATGATCAGCTCCAGCATGCGGGTGTCCTTCCCCTCACGGAAGGCGTTGCAGACAAACTGTCGATCCAGCTTCAGCGCGTCAATGGGCAGGGTCGAGATCATATTCAGGGAAGAATAACCCGTGCCGAAATCATCCATCTCGATCCGAAAGCCCTTGTCCCGGAGCGCATTTACCGTTTCTATGATCTGGTCGGAGTCCTGCGTATAGGCCGATTCCGTGATTTCCAGCAGGAGATCGCCCTCCGCAAGGCCGTTGTCGCGGACAAGGGCGCAGAGCGTTTCGATCAGATGCGGATCGTACATGTCGATGCGGGAAACGTTGACCGAGACCGGAACGGCAAAGCCCAGTCTCTCGCGCCATTCGCGGACCTGTCCGGCCGCCGTGCGCCAGACATAGTTGTCCAGCTCGCGGATCAGACCGTTGTCCTCAAACAGGGGAATAAACACGCCGGGGCTGATCAGCCCCAGTTCCGGGTGCTGCCAGCGCACCAGCGCTTCCGCGCTGGCCAGGACGGGGATCTCGGGCCGGACGTCGAATTTCGGCTGATAGAAAACACGGAACTGCTCTTTCTCGATGGCACTGTGGAAATCCTCGATCAGCTGCTCGGCATACAGCTCGCGCTCGTGCAGCGTCGCGTCATACTGTCCGATGGCGCGGGCGAAGCTGTTGCGCACGGTATCCGAGGCGATCTTCGCCCGGTCAAAGCGACGTTCGACGTCAAGGCTTTTGTCCACCGCGGCATACACGCCCATACGCAGACGAACGCGGCTGGAGACGCCGCTGTCCTCCGTCAGGCCGATCGAGGCTTTGTCCAGGATCTTTTTATAGTCCTTGCCGTGGGGGCAGTAGACCATGAAGACGTCCGCCTCACGGCGGCAGACGATGCCGCCCGTGTCCCCCACCGCTTCCCGCAGGCGTTCGCCGATGCGGCGCAGCACCTCGTCGCCATAGGCGTTGCCGAAGCGTTCGTTGATCATGTGGAAGTGGTTGACGTCCACAACGATCGCGTCCATCTGCATGTCCCGATGATGCTGGTCGAACTGCTCGGCATAGCGGTAAAAGTATTCGCGGTTATACAGCCCCGTCAGCGGATCCCGCTCGGTGGACTGGATGATGTCGCGGTCCTCGCTCAGTTCGATGGTGCGCCTGGCGCGGGCCAGGATCACCCCTGGCTGCGGATAGGGTTTGGGAATAAAGTCGATTGCACCGAATTCGAGGCTTCTGATCTCGGCGTTTTGATCGGACGTCAGGACAATGACGGGGATCTTTTGCAGCTCCGGATCATCTTGGATCTCCCGGAGCACCTCGGTGCCGGACATCACCGGCATCAGCAGATCCAGCAGGACCAGCGAGAGTTGATCCTTGTTCGCGCGGATCTTCTCCAGCGCCTCGCGTCCGTTTTCGGCAAAGATCAGCTCGTAATCCGCGCTGAGAACGGCGCCGAGCAGCTCGCGGTTGATCTGCTCATCGTCGACAATCAGGATCAGACGCCTGCCGTTGGCCGAATGAAATTTTTCATGACTTTTCAGCATGCCGCATTTTCCTCCTGCTTCCGCCGCAGCGGTTTTTCCCGGCTGAATCAGCCCTTTTCCGGTCTCTCACCGCTGTCGAACCAGGCTTCTTCTGTTTTGTTCTCCGCTTCGCTGACCAGGTCGACCGCGCTTTCGATCAGCTTGATCATTTCCCAGACCGAGCGGAACTGGACGGTCTTGTCCTCCTCCATCCAGGTGATCCGCCCCTGCCAGCTGCTGTTCTGCCGGTGCTGAACGCGGACAATAAAGGTGCCGATGTCCCCGTGTTTCGATAAAAGCGCGTCGTCAGTCATGATTTTCTTCCTTTCATATGTCAGCCTTGTCAGTTTCTTTTCCTCGCCGAAGCTGCGGTCGTTCGTGCCGGGATAGGGAAAGCGCAGATAATCATACAGCTTTTCCATCCGCAAAACCATCTGCCCGATGCCGCCGAAGGGCACGCCCTCCTCGGCATAGCTGTGATAGAAGACGCCGGAGAGGTCGCCCTCGTTGTTGCCGTTGATGCAGAGCACCACGCCGTTTGGCGCGCCGATATACCACTGTGTTCTCTCCATCGTCTTACCTCTGTCTCATGCCCGGATCCGTCAGTTCGACCGTTGGGACCCAGAACATGCTGTTTACGTAGTATTCGATGCGCGAGCGCTGACGGCCCACAATGAAGCGCTCGTTGATTCGTTTCTGGACGATGGCGCAGTTTTCCCGCGTTGTGTTCACCAGCAGCGCCAGGTACTGGCCCCGGCCGTACTGGCACATCGCGTCGCCGCGGCGGATCGAATGGCGCACGGCGTCGCCCATGCGGCGCGTCAGCTCCTCCAGAGCGCTGCCGTCCTTTATTGGATTGCCCTTGCCGTCCACGACGGTGCAGAGCATCAGATAAACCGACTGTCCGCCGCGCTCCAGCATACGCTCCACCATCCGGTAGATGCCGGTAAAGACCGTGTAGTTGCAAAGATATCCGCCCGGAAAACGGTCGTCCTGCCCGGTCAGCTCGGCCTGGATGACGTCGAGCGCGGCATACTGGCGCATTTCCTCGGCGCCGAGACGGGAGAACTGGTCGAGCATCTTCTGCGAAGGACGCAGGCCCAGCTCGTTGAAATAGAACTGTTCGGTGTCGTTGTACAGCTTTCTGGCCTCTTCATAGCGGCCGAGCGAGACCATGGCCTCCATCGTCAGGCTTTCCCAGTCGGCAAGCGGGTCGACGTTGCTTGCAACGGTACCGAGCTCCTCAAGCTGGAAGAAATCCTCGTTCGCGCGCAGGATCTCCGCCGCGTTTTCCACGCAGCGGCAGAACAGGCCCTTGAGGCGCCTTGCCTCCTGAGAGATCCAGATCACCGAGGTTTTGTTCGGCAAAAACTCGCCGTTGTACCAGTGGGCCGCGTCCATATACAGCGCAAGCTTTTCGTCCCGGTCGGACGAGGCCTCTGCCTCGTTTACCAGGCGTTCGAATTCAGCCGCGTCCTCCACGACCTCCAGCTCGTCTGTCCAGAAGAACACGCCGCGGCGTTGCTCGATGAATTTCAGCGGCGGAAGCCCCGCCTTGACCAGCTTCTTTTTGGTGTTGTAAATCACGCTTTGCAGCGCATGATGGACGTTGCTCATGTCCCGATCCTCGAATAGCAGCTCCTCCAGGCGGTCGCGCGTCACGCCGTGCTCACGGTCATGCAGCAGGATCTGCAGCAGATCGGACATCTGTGACTCGCTGCCCTTGGAGCCGCCCGCGACCAGCTTGCCGTTCCACAAAACGGAAAAGCCGCCGAGCATACGGACATATAAAACGTCGCTCTTCGTCTGTGCGATTCTCACGTCTGGTCCCCCCGTTCCTCAGTCCGGTCACACGCCAAGGCGCTTGACCATGTTTTCATAGTTCACGCAGGAAAGCAGCGCCGTATCCTTTGTGATCTTTCCCTCGCGCCAGAGCTTCAGAAGGCTGCCGTCCATGGTGCACATGCCGTCGGCCGAGCCGGCCTGCATGGCGGACTCGAGCTGATGGAGCTTGTCCTCGCGGATCATGTTGGAAATAGCCACCGTGCTCTTCATGATTTCAAACACGGGCAGCTGGCCGCCGTCAACGGAGGGAACAAGCTGCTGGCACACGACGCCCTTGAGGATCTGCGCCAGCTGGATCTTGACCTGCTTCTGCTGGTTGGCAGGAAACACATCCAAAATACGGTTGATCGTGTTCGCCGCGCTGGAGGTGTGCAGCGTGCTTAAAAGCAGCACGCCCGTCTCCGCCGCGGTGAGCGCCGCCGAGATCGTGTCATAGTCGCGCATCTCGCCCAGCAGGATCACATCGGGGCTCTCGCGCAACGCCGAGCGCAGCGATTCGAGATAGCCCGGCGTGTCGATCGAGATCTCGCGCTGGGTAACGATCGCCTTGTCGTGACGGTGGATATATTCGATGGGGTCTTCCATCGTGATGATATGGCAGTCGCGGCTGCGGTTGATGCGGTCGATCATGCACGCCAGGGTCGTGGATTTGCCCGTTCCGGCCGAGCCTGTGATCAGCACAAGGCCCTTTTTGTTGTCGGCCAGGGAAAGCACGCTCTCCGGAATGCCGAGTTTTGCCGGGTCCGGCAGGCCAAAGCGGATCACGCGGATCACCGCAGCGAGCGAGCCGCGCTGGCGGAACACGTTTACGCGAAAGCGCCCCAGCTGCGGCACGGCAAAGGAAAAGTCATCATCCACGCCGCGTTCGAGATTGCCCCTTCCGCGGCGGCTGAGCTCATAGATCGAGTCGACCAGGGCGGTGATGTCGTCAGGGCGGAGAAATCTCTCGGGCATCCGCTCCTGCTTGCCGCCGCATTTAAAGGTCACGGGAAGGCCCGCGATCAGAAAAATGTCCGCCGCGTCAAGTGCTATGGCTTTTTGCAGGATCTCCTGAATCGTCATGATTTCCTCTCCTCTTTTAGTTTCCCGTCCAGAGATTGGCAATATGGGTGTCCGGCTCCCATTCCTTTTCCTGGGTCCAGTTGACAACGGTATAGCCGCCCGAGGCGTCGCCTGACAGGCCGATGCGCAGCATGGCCCCGTCCTTTTCCAGCACGCGCCAGAGCGTGCCGTCCTCCGCCTTCTCCCAGCCCTCATCCGGTCCGTGGGCTGCGACGGCGGAAAGCAGTTCCTGTCCCTCGCGCTCCAGCTCATAGCGCAGCGCCACCGTCTCGGCAAACTTTTCGGCCAGGCGCTCGTCCGCCTTGGCGGTGGAATAGTTCAGGAGGGAGAGCGTCGTCAGGCAGATGCAGATCACCGCCAGCAGCAGCGCCAGCGGCCCCAGCTTGATGGGCGTATGCTTCATGCCGCCGCCTCCTTCCGGAAAGTCGCTGTCTGCAGCGAGTAGATCTCTCTGCCGTCCGCGGTGCTCGTCACGGTGATCGTGCTGCGGATCAGCCGCCCGGCTTCGACCGCTTCTTCCTCCCAGGTGGCGGTCAGGCGGAAGTGTCCGTCTCTGTCTCCGCCCAGCGCGGCATCATACCCGGCCGAGATGACCGTCCCCTGTTCGTCGAAGCTGAGGGCGGCGTTTCCGTTTTCATCCAACAGAGCGCACAGCTCCTCCGGCTGCGCACAGACGGAAAAGGCCTCCGCCGCGTTCTGCGCCAGGCACACGGCATCCGTCAGTTCGCGCGCCGCGGCGCTCTCCCGCCTGCCCTGGGCGAAAATCTGCGTCAGCACCAGCACGATGCCGATCAGCACCAGCGTCAGCAGCAGCACCTCGATATAAAAGGCTGTGATATGGTTTTCTTTTTTCATGCCGCCTCACCTCCGCTGCGCGGGTGGATCAGCACGCGGCCCGCGTCGGTCACGATCTCAATCAGGCCGCCGGAAAAGCTCAGTTCAAAACGCTGTGTCGCAGCAATACGCGCGGCGCGCTCCGGCGACAGCTCACCGCCCAGGCGGGTATAGTCCTCCAGCAGGGCGCCGCCGTAGCAGAACAGATGCGTGGCATAGCCGCTGTCCCCGTCCGCGATCACCAGCACGTCGCCCATGGTCTCGTCGGAGCGCAGCGTGACGGCGCCGGCGCGGTCATTGGCCTTGGCGACCGTGGCCAGATACGCCAGGAGATCGCGCGTGTCCATATTCTGCCCGCGGCCTGAGGCCGTATTGCGGAAGCTCTGGGCCCCGAAGATCACCAGCAGGAAGAAGCCCGCCAGAAAAAGCGCGGCCATTCCGATCATCGCAAGGCCGAGACCGGAAGGATGATTTTCCCTCAAGTTCCGCTCCCTCCTCTCAGGAAAGTTCGAACGCTCACCGGACGACCACCTTCACCGTGGGCGGCTGGTTGGAAGCGTAGATCTCATACATCACATAATAATCGGCCGTGTTGATCTGCAGGCCGTAGTTGTCACACAAATACTGCAGGTCGGGCGGATACACGCCCTCGACGACATAGCACTGTCTGGCGCCGGCTTCAACGGTCTCCCGGATCGCCGCGGCGCCGTTTTCACGGCTCTCCTTCCCGCAGCCGAGCCGGATAAAGCCCCAGATCAGCGCGACAAGAGCCGCAAGCGCCAGCGCCCGCCACAGCCAGACGCGGTTTTTTTCGTTTTTGTCCGAATACATCGCTCCGCCTCCTCAGCCGACGGAGTTCATCATGCCGATCAGCGGCAGCATCACGCTCAACAGCGAGAGACCCACCGTGACCATCAGCACGCCGGAGAGCAAGGGATCGACGATGCCGACAAGGCGGTCGACCAGATTTTTGCACCTTTCTTCCAGCAGGTCGGTCAGACGGCCCAGCACGCGCTCCATATTGCCGCTGCGCTCACCTGCCAGCAGCATCCGGCCGTAGACCGGCTCGAAGAGCTCCTCGTCATAAGCGCTCTGGGCGATCGAGTGTCCCTCCTCCATACGCTTGAGGCAGCGGCGGAGCTTTTCCTCCAGGCCCGGGTGCTTGACCATGGGAAGGCTGCTCATCATCGCCTCATCCTGCATCTCGCCGCTGGCCAGGAAGGTGGCGAGGGCGGAGGTAAAGCGGAACATGCCCATGCTCTCCAGGATCGAGGCGCAGAGCTTGTTGCGGCCCAGCAGCGCCTCGACCTTCTCCCGCCTGCCGTTTTTCCACAGGGCAAGAGCGCCCAGCAGGGCTGCGGCAAGCAGCACCATCGCGGCAAGCGCGATCCAGCAGAAGGCATAGGCCCAGTAGACATAGCGATAGCTCGACGCAGCCAGGCTGCCGGTCAGTGTGTTGTAGACATCGGTAAAGGCCGGCAGCACCATGATCAGCATGACCGAGAGCACCGCGATGATCAGCACCAGCATGGCCGCCGGGTAGGTCACCGCGTTGTGTAGCTTTTCCGAGATCGTTTTCTGGTCGGCATAATAGCGGGAAAGGCGGAACAGCACGTCCTCCAGCCTGCCCGCGCGCTCACCGGCCTCGATCATCTCCAGGGCATAGTCCGGGAAGATCCCGCTTTCCTTCATGGCGGCGGCAAGTCCCGCTCCCCGGTCGACCTGTTCCTTCATGACGGCAAGGCCCTGCTCCAGCACGCCGGCCTTGCTGCCGTGTTCGCTCTGCAGCAGGGAGATGGCCTCGTCGGTCTGGATGCCGGACTGGACCATCATCGCCATGCTCTCGCAAAAGGCGCTTACGCCGAGTTCATCCAATTTTTTCTTACTCATGATATCTCCCCTCGCTCAATACCAATAGAGATCCGAATAGTTGCTGCCGTCGCCGATGAACTTGTCGTCGGCCCCGTTGGCGGCAAAGGTCATGTCCAGTCGGTTCCAATCGTTTTTGTCGGTCTCAAAGCTGACCGTGACCCATCCGCTCTCGGCGGTGTAGAACATATTCCAGGCGTGATACAGTCCCTCAGGTGAGACGTAGCCGAAGATCTCCTTTGTGGGGATCCCCTGGCTGCGCAGCATGGAGGCGGCCAGCGCCGCATAATCAAAGCAGATCCCCTTGCCGGTGCGCATTGTCTCGTCAGGATCCGGCAAATAACCGGAGGTCACGGTTTCGGCCTTGTGCGTGTCGTATTTGACGCTCGAGCCGATATAGCGGTACACCGCCGCGACAAATTCAGTCTCGCTGTTTGCGCCGGCAGAGAGCTCCGCGGCTTTTTTCACACATTCCGACGAGGCGGTATACGGCACATAGGCGTTTGGCCGGATAAAGGGCTGGAATTCATCCAGCAGCGTTACGCTGCGCTCGCAGCCGTAAACCTCGGCATATTTCTTATCCGTCACGTTTTCCATCACGCGGAAACGGTATTCCCCGTCCCCGCAGCTTAAGGGAAAAATTCCCGGCGTTCCGTCGGAGGACAGGTCATAGGTATAGACCTCCTCGCCGTGGATGACCTGGAATTTCAGCCTGTGCGCCGACGTGGCCGATACCGCCACATAGCCCTCTTCCAAAGAGGAAAGGTCGAGCCTTGCGATCTCGTTTCCCTCCGCCGCGGCGTCGTGAAAAACGGCGTCTACAAAGGGCGGCGCCACATAGCCGCCTTCCACGGCGGCGGTCACCGGAACAGACTGCATCCGCTCGACGCTCTTTACTGTTTCCTGCGGCGCGCTCGCCTCTCCGCATCCGCCCAGCAGCAGCGCGCACGCTGTAAGCAGCGCGGCTGCAGCCCTCCTTCGCATAGGCTTTCCTCCTCTCCCGCAGCATTTCTCCCGGCGCGGCATACGCCGGGACCGCCTTCAGCGATCCAATGCCTTCAGCTCGTCCCGCAGCTTCAGGATCTCCCCGACGGTCTGGCGATAATCGCCGGGTGTTCCGGCGCGCAGCCGTTCGGTAAGCTCGGACACCGGGCCGCTCAGCGGCGTGAGCGAGAGGTTTGCCAGCACGCCTTTAAGCGCGTGCGCGGCCTCGAAGCCGGCGGTGAGGTCGTTTTCCTCCACCGCTTTTTCCAGCTTTTCAAAATTCCCGTCTGCGCAGGCCATGCGGACCATGCGGAGATAAAAGCCCTCGTTGTTCATGCATCTGCCCAGTCCCTCGTTCACATCGGCGCCGAAGGAGCGCAGCGATTCGATTGTAAGCATTTCTTTGTTCCCCTTTCGAGAAGCTTTGTTTTTTTCTCTGGTATCGGCTCAATAAAAGCCGCAGCCGCGTCCTCCCGCGTTTTTAACGCGGTAAAGGGCGGAATCGGCATCCTTAAAGATATCGTCTGTTGCGTTTTCCCGGTCCCCGAACGCGACGCCCACGCTCAGGGATATGGCGGGCAGGCCCTCCTCCGGCACAGAGAGCGCGTCATTGAGGCGGCGGACCTTGCCCTCCACCAGTTCGCGCAGCGCGCTGGAGGCATGCAGCATGATCACAGCGAACTCGTCGCCGCCGATGCGGCAGACATAGTCCTCGCTTCGAAAGCTCGCTTTCAGCAGCGAGGCGACCTTTTTCAGCGCTCTGTCTCCCACGTCGTGGCCATAGATGTCATTGATCGTCTTGAACTTATCGATGTCGATCAGCAGCATGGCCTCCGTCCCGTCGTCATGTTCCTTGCGCAGGCGCTCGAACACGCCGCGGTTATACAGATCCGTCAGGTCGTCGTGACTGGCGTCGTAGGAAAGCTGCTCGGCGTCGCGGCGGGTCTGCTCAAACATACCGTTATAGGTGTCCGCCAGGAAACGCATCTCGCGCGAGCCCTTCGGGACCATTTTTTCGTTCCGCCCCATGTGCCCCACGCTCTTCAGCAGCGGACGGATCACCAGCCGGTAGCTCAGATAGATTGCCGCGAACAGGACGGCAAAGAGCGCGATCACCAGCGCCGTCTGAACGCGCAGCGCGCTCAGATAGCGCGCCGTGCTGGCGCTCTGTGCGTCCTCCAGCGACCGCAGGAGCGTTTCCAGACACTTTTCAACGTCGGCGCGGATCTCGTCCTTGCGTGCCTGATACGCCTCCCCGAAGACGAGCTCCACGGCCAGCAAGGCCTTTTCGTCGGACGAGAGCGCCGCATCCGAAGCGCTGAGCGTGATCTCTCCGATCCCGGCAGGATAATCGGCGGGGTCTTGTCCGAGGCTCTCCACCTTCAGGCGCATGGCATACTTCTCCGTCTCCGTCAGCGCGTTGGAACGCTCCAGCGCCGAAAGGAGGAAGCCGTAGCCCTCCGTTCCGGAAAACGAGCGGCCCAGGTCCTCCAGCGCCAGATCGCGGCGGCGCGTCTGTTCTGTTTCAACGAAGAAGTTTGTCACGCAGTCCGGATTATCGGTAATAACAAATTCCCGCACCATTTCGGTCAGATAATCCGAGGCATCCATCATATCCGCAGCGTCCTGCCGCCCGGCGATATAGGTCTTTGAGGCATTTTGCATGCTGCGGTAGCTTCGGTTGGTCTGCCCGGCCAGGATCAGCGTAAAGGCGGCGAGCAGCCCGGCCAGGATCAGTGTCACCAGATAGACGCTGCCGATCGAGATGCCTTTGTTTTCTGCTGTGGTCGCTCTGCGTTCTTTCATTTTCTCACCCGGAGTCCTCTGCGCCGCTTTGGCAGCGGCACGCTTCGCCATCTGTCGCGCATTTTCTGATAAAATCCCAATTAAATTGTATCATGGAATTGTTTTCCGCGCAATAAACTTTACGCAAAAAAAGAACGTGCGCATAACGTGCGTACGTTCTTTTTCTGCGCATTTTCCGGCGGGCAAAGCGCTTGCGCATCTTCAGCATCCGGCGATCCGCGCTTCTTCGGCCAGGACCGTCAGTTCGTTTTTCTCCACGCTTGCCACGCCCTGCGTGACCGCAATGGATTCCGTTTCTTTCCCTTCAAAGCGGCAGCGGACGACGCCCCTGCCAACGGCGCACAGCATCGGCGCGTGATCCGGCAGGATGCCGACCGAGCCCTCTGTCGTCGGAAGCGAGACGTAGCTGACGCGGCGGTCAAACACGACGCCGGCCGCCGTAACGATTTTCAGCGCGATCCGATCTTCCATTTCCCGCGCCCTCTCAATACTCTCCGCGCTTGGCAATGACCTCGTCGATCGTGCCGCACAGCAGGAAGGCCTGCTCCGGCAGGTCGTCCACATCGCCGCCGAGAATCGCCTGGAAGCCCTTGATCGTATCCTCGATCTTCACATAGCGCCCTTCCATGCCGGTAAAGTTTTCTGCCACATGGAACGGCTGGGAGAGGAAGCGCTGGATGCGGCGGGCACGGCCCACGATCGCGCGGTCCTCCGCGCCGAGCTCGTCCATGCCGAGCACCGCGATGATATCCTGAAGCTGGCGGTATTTCTCCAGCACCTGCTGCACGGCACGCGCGGTCTCGTAGTGCTTCCTGCCGATCACAGCCGGATCCAGGATCCGGGAGGTGGAATCCAGCGGATCTACCGCCGGATAGATGCCCAGCTCCGCGATCGAGCGCGACAGAACCGTCGTCGCGTCCAGGTGGGCAAAGGCCGTTGCCGGGGCCGGGTCGGTCAGGTCGTCGGCGGGGACGTAGATCGCCTGCACCGAGGTGACCGAACCGTTTGTCGTCGAGGTGATGCGCTCCTGCAGCGTGCCCATTTCAGTGGCCAGCGTCGGCTGATAGCCGACGGCCGAGGGCATGCGTCCCAGAAGGGCCGACACCTCGGAGCCGGCCTGGGTAAAGCGGAAGATATTGTCGATGAACAGCAGCACATCCTGTCCGCTGTTGTCGCGGAAATCCTCCGCGATCGTAAGTCCCGAGAGCGGAACGCGCAGACGCGCTCCGGGCGGCTCGTTCATCTGGCCGAAGACCAGCGCCGTCTTGTTGATGACGCCGGACTCGTTCATTTCGTTCCAGAGGTCGTTGCCCTCGCGGCTGCGCTCGCCGACGCCGGCGAACACGGAATAGCCGCCGTGCTCATAGGCGATGTTGCGGATCAGCTCCATGATCAGCACGGTCTTGCCCACACCCGCGCCGCCGAACAGGCCGATCTTGCCGCCCTTGGCATAGGGCGCCAGCAGGTCCACGACCTTGATGCCGGTCTCCAGCAGCTCCTGCGAGGGGCGGACCTCGGTAAAGGAGGGCGGATCGCGGTGGATGGGAAGGCGTTTTTCCGCCCTGACCTCGCCCTTGCCGTCGATCGGCTCGCCGACGACGTTGAACATGCGGCCCAGCGTAGCCTCGCCCACCGGCATCGTAATGGGCGCGCCGGTGTTGCGCGCCTCCATGCCGCGCGAGATCCCGTCCGTCGCGGAGAGCGCGATGCACCTTGCGATGCCGCCGCCGGTCTGCTGGACGGTTTCGAGCGTCACCTTGCGCCCGGGCAGGTCGATCTCGATAGCATGATACAGCTCCGGCAGTTCATCCGGGGCAAACTGGATATCGACCACAGGGCCGATCACTCTTTTGACTTCACCCTTCTTATCCACGCTTTCCCTCCTCACTTGACTGCAAAGCGTTTGCGCCGCCTACGATCTCGGAGATCTCCGTCGTGATCGCGCTTTGGCGCGCGTGGTTCAGCTCAAGATTGAGCTTTGCGAGCAGCTGCTCGGTATTGTCGGAGGCGGCGGTCATCGCCGTCATCCGGGCGGAGTGTTCCCCGGTCTTTGCCTCCAGCACGACCGCGCGGACCGTATTGTCAAGATAGAGCTCCACAAGATTGTCGATCAGGCTCTTTCCGTCCGGCTCAAAGATGATCTCTTTCTCCTCTGTGTCTCCGCAGGGCGCTTCCAGCGGGAGCAGCTTTCTTGCGCATGGCTCCTGACGCAGGGCGGAAACATAGCGCTCATAGAGCAGAATGATCTCGTCGGCCTGGCCGGAGAGGTAGCGCTCTTTGAGCGTCCCGGCAAGTCGCCCCGCCTCCTCCGCGCTGGGTGCGTCCGGCAGGTCCTCCAGCGTTCCGATAATCGGAAGCTGGGAAGCGGCCAGCAGGTCGCGGCCCCAGCGCCCGCAGACAAGAACGGATGCCTCGCGGCTCTCCCGCTCCAGGCAGGCCTCGGCAAACTTGACAAGCGCGGTGTTGTAAACGCCGCAGAGTCCGCGGTTTCCGACGAAGAGCACATAGAGCACGCGTTCTGTCTCCCGTTTACGCAGGAAGGGGTTTTCCCGCGCCGCCGGATTGGTGCTGACGCGCGCGAGCATCTCCCGCGCGGCCTCGGCATAAGGTCGAAGAGCGTTCATGGTCTGCTGTGTTCGCTTGAGCTTCGCCGCTGCGACCATCTTCATGGACTTGGTGATCTTGCGTGTGCTCTCCACGCTGCGAATCCGCGTGCGGATGGCTCTGACATTGGCCATGCTGCTCCCTCCCTTCTCATTGTTTCAGTACACGGTCAGCTGAAATCCGCCGTGTAGCCGCCGATCACCTCGCGCAGACGCGCCAGCTGATCGCGCTCGAGCTTTCTGCCTGAAAGGACAAGCCCTTCCAATTCCGGGAACTGTGCGTGTACGAAGGGGATCAGCCCCGCCTCAAAGCGTGCGATGTCCTTCAGTTCGACGCCGTCGCAAAAGCCCTCGGCCGCGGCATAAATGGAGATGATCTGGTCGGCGGCGCTCATGGGCGCGTACTGTCCCTGCTTGAGCAGCTCGGTCATGCGCTCACCGCGATGCAGCGTCGCGCGCGTGGTCTTGTCAAGATCCGATCCGAACTGCGAGAACGCGGCCAGCTCGCGGTACTGTGCCAGATCCATACGCAGGCGGCCCGCCACCTGCTTCATGGCGCCAAGCTGGGCGGCGCCGCCCACACGCGAGACGGAGAGGCCCACGTTGACGGCCGGGCGCACACCGGCGTTGAACAGGTCGGTTTCCAGAAAAATCTGGCCGTCGGTGATGGAGATCACATTGGTCGGGATATAGGCTGAAATATCGCCCGCCTGCGTCTCGATGATCGGCAGGGCGGTCATGCTGCCGCCGCCCGAGGCCTCGTTCAGACGCGCGGCGCGTTCCAGCAGTCTGGAATGCAGATAAAACACGTCGCCGGGATAGGCCTCGCGCCCGGGCGGACGGTGCAGCAGCAGCGAGATCTCGCGGTAGGCAACGGCCTGCTTGGAAAGATCGTCGTAGATGATCAGCACGTCGCGGCCGCGGTACATGAAGTACTCGCCCATCGCGGCACCGGCATAGGGCGCGATATAGAGCATCGGCGCAGGCTCGGAAGCATTGGCGCACACGACGATCGTGTATTCCATCGCCCCGTGCTTTTCCAGCCGTTCGACGACGGAGGCCACCGTGGACTCCTTCTGGCCGATCGCGACATAAATGCAGATCATATCCTTGCCGCGCTGGTTGATGATCGTGTCGACGGCGATGGCGGTCTTGCCGGTCTGTCGGTCACCGATGATCAGCTCGCGCTGGCCGCGGCCGATGGGGATCAGCGCGTCAATGGCCTTGATGCCGGTCATCATCGGCACCGAGACCGGGCGGCGCTCGATAACGCCGGGGGCCGGGCTTTCCACCGGGCGGGTGGCGGCAGCGCGGATTTCGCCCTTGCCGTCCACCGGGCGGCCCAGCGTATCGACCACGCGGCCCAGCAGCGCCTCGCCCACGGGGACCTCCATCACGCGTCGGGTGCGCATGACGACGTCGCCCTCGCGCACCTCGTCGTAATTGCCAAGCAGCGCCACACCCACGCTGCCCTCGCGCAGGTCCATGACCATGCCGCGAAGGCTGCCGCGGAAGGAGAGCATCTCCCCGGCCATCACGTCGCTCAGCCCCGTGACGCTGCAGATCCCGTCGGAGATCGAAGCTACGTGGCCGATCTGATAAATATTCATGCCGCCCTCGATCGAAGAGAGCTTTTCCCGCAGCGCCTTGGAGATCGCCTCGTCGCCGTTTCCGGCGGCGGAAAGCTCCTTTTGCGCGCGGCGCAGCATGCCGGAGAGACTGCCGTCAAAGACGGTGTCGCCCGTTTCGATCACGATTCCGCCGATCAGCGACGGATCGACGCTGACGTCCGCTTCCGTCGGAACGGTTTTTTTCATGCACGCCGAGATCCTGTCCGCGATCACGCGTTCGATCCGCGCAGCGTCGTCCCCCGCCGGCTCTTCGGCAAAACGAAGATGGATCTGCGCTTTACCCTTCTCGGCAAAGCTCTCCAGCTCGCCCGCCGTGGGGCGGTAGCCCGATACAAAATCTTCGATCTGCTGTCTCAGCAGCGCGCTGCGTGCGTCGGCATAGGGCTTCTGCGCCAGCAGCGACGCCGCGGTCTGCGTAATGGTTTCCGCCGCAGCGCCTGCGACGGCCCTGCGTCTGTCCGCGCGCAGCAGCTGTTCCTTCTTTTCCCGCTCCGCGGCAAGGCGCTCTGCCGCCTCTTCGTCGCGCCGACGGGAAGAGCGGCTGTTTTCTTCCGCCGCAGACCGCGCCTGCGAGAGGATCTCCTCACAGGCCAGTTGTCCGTCGGACTTTCTTTTTTCCAGGCTGTTCAAAAGGCTGCCGGCGTTTTCGACGGATCGATCCGTATGCTCGATTTCCTCTTCCACCGCTTTGCGGTGATCGGCAAACATCTTCGCAACGATCTTTTTCCCGACGAAATACAGCCCCACAGCCAGAATCGCAAAATTGATCAGGGCATAGATCATGTTCCAGCCGTTCATAATCCGCTCACCCCTCCTTCCCGCTGTCGATCAAGGGTCATGCGTCCTGCTCCCCGTGCAGAAGCTGCTGTGCCAGGACGGCAGCAAGCTCCTTCGCCCGGGCGTCCAGTTCGGCTTTTTCCCGTTCAGACTCCGCCGCAAGGCGTTCCTCCGTCTCGGCCATGGCCGCACGGTCAAATGCGCGCTCGGCCTTTGCAGCCTCGGCGCTGCGGCTTTTGTCCGCTTCGGCCGCCTCGGCGATCAGCTTTTTTGCCTCCGCACGGCGAAGCTCCTTTTCCTGTTCGATCTGCTCGTCGTTTTCCGCTACGCGCGCCTGAGCCTCCCGCTCTTTTTCAAGAGCATCGTCCAGCCGCTCTCTGCGTGCGTCCATAAAACGGGTGATTGGGTCGTAAAGGAAGCGCTTGAGCAGAAAATACAGCAGGAAGAAGTTGATGATCGTCCAGATCAGTTCTGAAAAGTTGATGCTTAACATCCTTCAGCTTCCTCCGAATCCATGTCTCGCCGGCAGGCATCAAGACCGGCCGGCAACTTGCGTGTTCTCCCGCTCAAATCTTGCCCACGAGCATAAAGGCAACGAGCATGCCGTAGATCGTCAGCGCCTCCATCAGAGCCAGGGAGATGACCAGCGCGCCGCGGATATTGCCGGCCGCCTCGGGCTGGCGGGCAATGGCGTCCATGGCCTTTGAGGCCGTTATGCCCTGGGCGATTGCGGTTCCGAAAGCGGTAAGGGACAGCGCAAGAGCGGCTGCCAGTGCGATAGTTCCAGATGCCATGATAAGATCCTCCTAAATAGTTTGTTCTTCTTTTTATTCCTTCTCTTATTCTTCCTCAGCCGCTTCCGAGACATAAATGGAAAGCAGCATGGTAAAGACCATGGCCTGCAGCATGCAGAACAGCAGGCTCAGCACGTTCATGATCAGCGGCACGCCGATCGGAAAAATCTCATAGAGATTTTCCGTCACAGTCTCCTCGCCGTACATGTTGCCGTAGAGTCGCAGCGCCAGCGAGGCAGGGCGTACGAACTGCTCGATCAGGTTCAGCGGCAGCATCAGAAAGCAGAGGTACAGCGGCTGGGCGAAGGAGAGAAAATAGTGCTTCAGTCCCCGCTCACGGATGCCGATCACGTGTGTGGTGAAAAAGGCGACGGTGGCCAGGCCCGCCGTCACGGACAGGCTGGCCGTGGGCAGGGCAAAGCCCTTTACATGCCCCGCGCCGGGCAGGAGCCCCGAGTAGTTGCAGACAATGATATAGATGAAGAAGGTGGCGAAAACGGGAAAATACTTTCGGGCGTTCCTCTTGCCAAGCAGCCCCTCGTAATAGTCCCGCAGCTTGCCCACCGCGATCTCCGCGGCGCTCTGCAGCGGGCCGGGGACCTCCTTGAGGCGCCGGGTCGCAAGCCAGGACAGAACCGTCAGCACAAGGATGATCGCCCACATGGTCGTGACGGCGCTCGTCACCTCCAGCGGACCGATCCGAAAAAGAACATTCGACGCTTCCTCCATACGATCACCTCCGGTATGAAAAAGTGGAAAAGGCCCGTCCCCATATTATGTGGTTTCAGGCGCTTTACGCTTGGTTTATTAAACCACATTTTGCCCTGATACGCAAGGGAAAACGGCATTTTTTCGTTTTTTGGTGTGTCCTTCCTTTTTGCTTATCCGGCAGAAAAAAAGGAGACCGGGAAATCCGGTCTCCTGTTATCAGGCTTTTGCTTTACGCTCTGCTGGTGCGGATGATGCACTCTACCTTCTTGCCGAACAGCTCCGCGCTCAGCTTAAAGGGAGTCTCGCGGTATTTCAGGCACTCGATCGTGATCTTGTTGCCGTCGTCCGGATCGACCGTGATGACAAAGTATTCCTCGTCGGGATCATCGATGCTCCACTTGACCTTATCGGTGATCGTAAGCGGAGAAACATAGGCGTTGAAGGTCAGGATCTGTCCGGGAGGCATGGTGATGTCGTCCTTTTCATCATCGCCGTAGCGGATCTGAATAACCTCGACCGTGGGAGGCGGCGTGGGCGTAGGCGTCGGGACAGGCTCCACCACCGGGGCCTCGGGGGCGAGCGTCGGCTCAACGGCGCTGGCGGGCTTGTTGGGCTTGACCGACACGTCCGTGCCGTTCAGGCTCGTCGAGACCATCACGATGACCGCGAGGATCACAGCCACGACAAGGATCAAACCGAAGATCATCTGCCACCTGGTATTGGTGCCGGCGCGCTCATAGGACGCCGTACCGCTGACAGTGCCGGGCGTGGCGCTCGGTGTGCGGCTGCTTTGGGCAACGCGGCGGGTACCGCAGTTCGGGCAGCGGCTTCTCAAAGACGAAAAGCGTTCGCCGCAGCGGCGGCACTTGACCTCTGGAATCAAACTCATGGCTCTTCCTCCTCACTAATCGAGAACTGCTCAGTTACTCGAATACAGGATAATAATACATCTTTCGACGTCTTTCGTCAAGACTTTCCGACAGCCGGCCGGAAAAGAAACTTCAAATTTCTTTTCCATCAGGTACTTTCTTTTTCAGGCTGAAATTTGCTGTTTTTCCCCCACTTGCTGTGCAATTTTTTGCTGTTTTTTCTCTCTGTCCGCCACTTTTTTGTTTTTGTGTTTGTGCGGGCCATGGGAGTCATGTATATTTTTCTTTTTCGGAGGCCGGATCGGGCTTATTCCGCCGCTCCGGTTTTGGGCTTTCCGCCCCGTGGGCGGCGGTGACGGCTGCGCGAATATCTCTTCTCGCCCGTCTCGCTCCTGGCGGCGCTCTCGGGCTTGTTTTCGATCTTCACGGGCTTGACGGTGGCCTTGCCGGGCTTTTCGCTCTGCCGGTTTTTCTTGCCGACGTCCGCGACCCGTTCGGGCTTTACCTCGGTCTTTTCGCCCTTCTTTACACCCTTTGCGGGCATCTTTTTGCCGGTATTTTTCTCGCCATGCACCTCGGCGGAGGGCTCCGGTTTTTTCTCGCCGCTCTTTCTGCGGCGGCGGCGATTTCTGTCGCTGCGCTGCGGTTTATCCTCCCGCTGCGGCTCTTCCCTGATCTCGGGGACGACCAGCGACGGCACAGCCCAGGGGTCGGTCTCTTCCTCGGGCTCCTCCGGGACATAGTGCAGCACGTGCGGCGGCTCCTCGCCGTCCTTGGGCCGTCCGCCGGGAACGGCGCACAGCTCGTTGGCCTTATACAGGTGCAGGCTGTCGTCGGTGTCCGAGTCCAGCCGGACCTTGACCGTCTGGCGCAGCAAATTGACCTGCACCGCGGTGCCGTAGCCGTCAATGGTCTCCACAAAGGCGCCCTGCTTGGGCACCTTCTTCACCAGATCCTCATAGGCCGCCTGTTCATAACGCAGGCAGCACATCAGCCTTCCGCAGGCACCGGAGATCTTCGCCGGGTTGAGCGAGAGCGACTGCATCTTGGCCATTTTGGTGGAAACGGGCTGGAAATCCTCCAAGAACTGACTGCAGCAATAGGGCCGCCCGCAGATGCCGATGCCGCCGAGCATCTTCGTCTCGTCCCGCACGCCGATCTGTCGCAGCTCGATGCGGTTGCGGAACACGCCCGCCAGATCCTTGACCAGCTCACGGAAGTCCACGCGTCCGTTTGAGGTAAAGAAGAAGGTGGTCTTGTTGCCCTCAAAGTTGCACTCCACATCTACCAGCTTCATGTCCAGCCCATGCTCCGCGATCTTTTTCTCACAGATGCCGAAGGCCTCTTTCTCGCGCTTTTTGTTGATCTCCTCCACGCGCCGGTCGTCCACCGTGGCGATCCGCACCACCGCGCGCAGGGGCTGGATAACGGCCGTATCCTCGGCCATGTGGTTGCCGTGGCAGCAGTCGGCAATTTCAAGGCCCTTCGCGGTCTCCACGATGACCTTGTCGCCGGTTCGGATCTGCAGTCCGTTGGGGGCGAAGAAATAGCACTTGCCCCTGTTTTTAAATTTTACACTTACAACTTCAATCAATTTCAAGTTCCTCTGTTTCTCATTCGCACACCGCGCTAACGGCGATCAGGCCGAACACCTGCTTGACGGAGGTGTTGACACGCAGCATGCCCAGGCATTTTTCCATCAGAGCTTCCAGCTCATATACTTCCCTGTCGCTCATGCCGAGGGTGCTTTTCCGTCTGCACAGCATGTCGGTCAGCAGACCGATCGTACATTCGACGAAGGCCACAGCCGCGGCGTTGTCCATATTCTCGTTCGACGCGCACCAGCGGAAAAGCTGGGCCTCGTCCTTCTCGGCACAGCGTTTGAGAAAGGCCATGCCAAGCTTTACGGTCTCGGCGTCCGGCTCCTCCTCCTGCGCGCCGCACACGATCTCGGCGCAGCGGGAGCGCACCGTTTCCAGCAGATGCTCGGCGTTTGAAGCCAGCAGCAGAAAGATCACGCCCCGGGGCGGCTCCTCCAGCAGTTTGAGCGCGGCGTTCTGCGCCGGGATGTTCATGGTGTCCGCCTCGTCGATCACATACACCTTGCGCTCGGCCTCGTTGGGCAGCACCACCGAATCCGCGATCACGTTCCGGATCTGATCCACGCTGATCTCCCGCTTTTTCTTTCCCTTGTCGTCGGCGATCCGGCTGATCGTGATCACGTCGGGATGGATGCCCGCGCGCACCTTGCGGCAGGCCCGGCAGACCCCGCAGGGAACAGGGCCGGGAGCGCTGCACACGGCGGCCGAAGCGAGCGCCGTCGCCGCCGCTTTTCTCTCCTCCGCCGAGGGGGAGAGAAGAATATAGGCATGGGACAGCTCGTCCGCGCTGTGGAACGTCATCTCACGCATACGCTGTCCTCCTGTTTTTCAATCTTTGTGCCTATCAAGTTATTTTACCTTATTTTCATACGGATAGTCAACTGATTTTTCTTTTCTGTCCGCTGCACGCGGCAGAAACGCGCGGCCGCCCCGCGCAGGGAGAGCGGGGCGGCAAAAGAAGCCCGAAAAAAGCGCAGCACCCTGCCTTACCGGCAGAGTGCTGTGCGGCTTTTTTCAGTTGTTCTCCGGCTTTAGTCGGGAATAGCAGAAACATTAAAATATCGCTTATTTACTATAATTTCTCCATGAGTTATCTTGAAAAGATACGAGAATATACGAATTTATAGTGTTCCCTCAAGCATCCCGACAAACTGGAATTTATACGTGTGAAAGCTCAATCTCATCAAGGCCATCGGCGATTGCATGGATTCTGCCTGTTTCCCGAAATCCCATTCTATGATACAGCCGTTTTGCATCGGTGTTGTTTTCGAGTATCCACAGAGTGGGCGTGTCGGCGCATTGCGCAGCAGCGAACTGCAGCAGCTTCGTGCCATAGCCCATGTTCTGTTTGTCCGGGAGAATATAAAGGTCTTCAATCAGACTTTCTTTTACCGAAACAATGCCAACCGGACAATCATCAATCAGCAGAAAGAATTTGCTGCCGTCCTTCATTTTATTTTGAATATATTCCCGCTGTCTTTCAGCCGTGTGCATCTCGACAAAATCAGGCGCACAGAAAGAACGATGTGATTCCTTCCATGAGATGGAATGTATGACGGCGGCCTGAAACAAGTTCGTCTTGTCTACTTCGATAATCATCTTTCCTCCACAAATCCCGATTTGTAGAGCATATTTTACCACATATCAGCATTTCCCGCAATGCCTCCGTACGGGCGACCCTTGCGGTCGCCCGTATCCAAGAGCGCAAAAAGACGGCGAGCGCAAGGGCCCACTCCCGTAAGATAGTTTTATCGTCTTTGCAGGGACGGCATGGCATTTGTCATGCCGTTTCCTGCTTCATCAGTTCATTCAGCGGGATA